>JBMNTI010000001.1:0-114840 GCA_050945655.1 Acetivibrionales bacterium
TTAAATTCGTACTATTCTATCGTACAACTATGGAACCTTTAGTCGATATCATGCGTGCCGCTAAGGAATTTCATCTGGAAATTATTCGCGGCCGCTACGCAATCCTGCTCCGCTTCACGCATGACATCGACAGCGGTTCATAACAACGTTATATAGCGGGTGCAAGGTTCTCGGCAAGATAAGCCGGCCGCTTCAAAGAGCGACCACCGCAGGATAACTTTATTGGAAAAGATTGAGCGACCCGTGAGCAATAGGCCTCACGCCGGGACATGGCGGAGCGCAAGATGGAGCCATGTCGCTAATAAATGTGAGATGTAAGATGTGAGAATTTAAAGGTTGGAAGTAAGATGTAAGATGTTATGATTTATAGAGGCGTTCGCAGTAAGAATCTTGCACCCGCACAACTTGGTAACGTAATTAAGCAAGTGCAGAGTTCTCAGTGAGATAAACCGAAATTCTTCACCAGTGTGAAAACTGTTTTAACACACAGGTTATAATATTTGATTATGCAATCATAAATAAGCGGTGTGGTTGCTGCGATTTAAAGTGAAGCATGGATTGCGTAACGAGCGCGACTGGAAACAGGATGTTGGAGATGGAGCGCTAAATCGCAGCAATCAACAGCCGCTAAGCTTGCATGGATTTAATACTATTGATATTAGATTATGCAATCATAAATAAGCGGTGTGGTTGCTGCGATTTAAAGTGAAGCATGGATTGCGTAACGAGCGCGACTGGAAACAGGATGTTGGAGATGGAGCGCTAAATCGCAGCAATCAACAGCCGCTAAGCTTGCATGGATTTAATACTATTGATATTAGATTATGCAATCGTAAAATAAGCGGCGAGATTGCTGCGATTTAAAGCGAAGCATGGATTGCGTAGCGAGCGCGACTGGAAACAGGATGTTGGAGATGGAGCGCTAAATCGCAGCAATCAACAGCCGCTAAGCTTGCATGGATTTAATACTATTGAATGTTTTCGCACAGTCAGTAAAACGGGGGCAGGGATTCTCACGGAGAAAAGCCGGAACACTGCACCCGCAAAATTTGGTAACATGATAAATATGTATCGAAAGGATCATCCCCATGATACATTATAGCGGATTTTTGCCTTCAAGGTTGTAAACAAATGCAAGGACTTCGGCTACTGCCTGGTAAAGCTCGGGAGGAACTGCTTCGCCTATTTCGACGGTTTTATATAACGCTTGAGCAAGCGGTGGATTTTCCATAGTGTATATCTTGTTTTCTTTAGCCACTTCTTTTATGCGCTGAGCCATATAATCCACACCTTTTGCCAGAACATACGGCGCCGACATTTTTTCCGGCTCGTATTTTATTGCCACGGCATAATGAGTAGGGTTGGTAATAACCACATCGGCTTGAGGTACATCCTTAAGCATGCGGCGCATGGAGATTTCCCTCTGCTTATGCTTAATTTTGGACTTAATCTCCGGATTCCCTTCGGCCTGTTTATATTCCTCTTTTATTTCCTGTTTACTCATCCGAATATCCTTTTCATACTTTCTCCATTGAAAGTAATAGTCTGCAGCCGAAATGGTCAAAAGCGCAAAGCAAATTTTTATGGCTATCCCCAGAGCCGTGTCAATAAGATAGCCGGCTATAGAAACAACAGGAAGATCCATAAGCTTCATCATATTTGTAAATTCATTTTGTATCGATGACCATGCCACCCATCCTACCAGAATAACCTTAAAAATTGATTTAATAAGTTCAAAGAAGGATCTGGCAGAGAATAATTTTTTCAATCCTGTTATGGGATTTAAAGACGAAAATTTTGGTTTAATTGGCTCAAGAGTAAAGAGAAAACCTATTTGAACATAAGTCGACAAGACCCCGACCAAAATTGTTATTATAAAAAACGGAGCTACCATTTTTACGATTTCCAGAATAACGAAGGTGAACAATCTCATAATTTCGTTGACGTCTTGAAAATTATATTCGGAGGTTTGGGTCAAAAACATATTAATGATAGAACTGCAGCCTTTATATATACTGTGTCCGAGTATCCTGAAAGAAATGAACATTATCAATAAAATCAGGTTTGCAGGCAATTCTTTGCTTTGTAAAACCTGACCTTTTTTTCTTAAGTCCTGCCGCTTTTTTGGTGTCGCTTTTTCTGTTTTTTCGGAGGTATCAGCAAAGAGCTGAAGGTTAATATTTATCATGAGCCTTTCGCCTGTCTAAGAAAATTATAAATCTCTTCATATGTTCCCTGAAGAATAACGTTCACAATCCCCTTGAAAGCACTGATTGTTATGACGATAACAGTAATTCCGAGCATAATTTTTATAGGCATGCCCAGCATGAACACATTTAACTGTGGCATGCTCTTAGAAATAATCCCTAATGAAATATCTGTTATCAAAACTGCTATGGTAATGGGCGCAGCTATCTTAAATCCAAGTGAGAAAACTGTAGTGAACAGTTTAATGATCTGGTTCAGAACAGCTCCTTCAAATATTGCTTCGCCAATTGGAAGAATATTGTAGCTGTCGGCTATGGCCTTAATTAATAGATGATGAGAATCTGTAACAAGCATCATAATAGACGCTATGACAACATAAAAGTCGGCAGTAATGGGAATCTGGATGTTAGTAAGCGGATCAAATACCGAAACCATGCCGAAGCCAATACGCATATCTATCAGTTGCCCGGCAATGTAAATACTCGAAAATAGCATATAGGAGATAAACCCAAGCATGATTCCCACCAAGAATTCTTTTCCGATAATAACCACATATGCTGCCAAGGATGTATATTTTGTAAGGTCAGGCACGGGTACCGTGTTCGCTACGATAACCGAAAAAACAAAGCAGAAACCTATCTTAAAATAATTCGGTATATTGCGGCGGCCAAAAATGGGGGATAAGAAAAACATGCCTGTAATGCGAACCAATACAAGCAAGAAGATAGTCCATATATCCTGAAATATGTCAAAAGGTATGGCGGCCATGACAACCCCCCCAATTTATTTTACCTTACAATCCGATAAATCTAAGCATATTATCATACATCCTTAAGGCGAATTCCTTCATAGTAACAAGCATCCATGCGCCAAGAAGCAATAAAGCAACTAACATAGCCAATATTTTTGGAACAAAGTGAAGTGATTGCTCCTGGATCTGGGTCGTAGCTTGAAAAATGCTTACAATAAGACCCACCGTCAAGCCAATCAACAAAACAGGCGCACTAATCTTTATAACAGTTAGTAAAGCATCTCTGGCTACATCCAGCAGGTATTGCTCCAAAATAATCCCTCACTTTAAAACTTCTATCGCACAAAGGATTTAATAATAGTCTCAGTTAAAAGATTCCATCCGTCTACTAATAGAAACAGCAATATTTTAAATGGCATAGATATCATTACGGGCGGTAGCATCATCATACCCATGGACATCAGTGTACTGGCTACAACCATATCGATTACCAGAAAAGGTATATAGAGCATAAAGCCCATACGGAATGCCGTATTCAATTCACTTATCATAAATGCCGGTGTTACTACCGTCAAAGGAAGGTCGGTTAATTTTTCGGGAGGCTCCACGTTTGCTATGGAGGCAAACAACGCTATGTCTTTATCTCTTGTATGGTTAAGCATACTATTTTTTATAATCACCCCGGAAGTATCAATGGCCTCTTCTATAGTAATTTGATTCTCAGTAAATGGTACAAGAGCATTTTGATTGATATCGGCCATAACAGGCGACATAATAAAAAACGTCAAAAACAGAGCAAGACCTATAACCACCTGATTGGGAGGCATCTGCTGCGTGCCCATTGAGTTTCTGAGAAAAGAGAGAACGATTACTATCCGGGTGAAGGAAGTCATCATTATGAGAATTGAAGGTAATACCGATAATACGGTCAAAATCAACAGCAGCTTAATGCTTGCGCTGATTTCAGCCGGGTCCTCGGTAGAATTAATAGTAATACCGTTATCTGAAATGGAAATTCCCGGTGCGGCAAAGGCAATTGTGCCAAGCAACCCAAAACAAAGCAGGATGATTATTAGACATAGTACTACTTTTTTCTTTTGCATAATTTATTTCCTTTAGCGGTTATTAGCATTAATTTTCTTTAGTCTCTTAATGCTCCCCAGGATTCCTGTTTCTTCAGGTTTTTTTATATCGTCTCCTTCGTCCGGGTTCTTATCTTTTTTGTCGCTCAAACCGGAATATGTATCAAATATTCTTTTAAAACCGATAACATTGGCTGTTTTTTCATCTTCATCAGCCAAATCTTCGGCTTGTATATCCAAATCAATTTCCGAAACAAGTTCCAGACCTTTTTTGCTAGAAAAAAAAAGAAAATACTTATTCCCGACAAGAATAAGATAAAGGTAGCGATCTATACCCAATGAAAGGGTTTCCACAATTTTCATGCTTTTGTTTCTGGCGCTTCCGGTCATTTTTTTACCAAGAAATTTGGTGGTGTAGAAACAAAGCAGCAAAATTATTCCGAATGCAAACGTCAACCCAAGCATTTCAAAAAACATGGAGGATCCTCCTTCTTAAGGATTAAACTAACCTACAACTTTTTTGACGGCTTCAATAACACGTTCAGCTTGAAACGGTTTAACGATAAAGTCCCTTGCACCGGCTTGGATGGACTCGATGACCATCGCCTGCTGTCCCATGGCCGAACACATAATAATCTTAGCTGCGCTGTTTAACGCCTTTATTTGCTTGACAGCTTGAATACCATCCATTTCAGGCATTGTGATGTCCATAATAACAAGATCAGGGTTTACTTCCTTGTATTTTTCGATTGCTTTAATACCATTCTCGGCTTCACCAACAACAGTATAGCCGTTTTTTGAAAGGATGTCTTTGATCATCATACGCATAAACGCGGCATCATCAACGATCAGTATACTTGCCATAGGTCATATCCTCTCCCCGTAAAAATTCAACTACTAAAACTATACCACTTAAAATCATTTATTACCAATTATACTTTATATTCAGACAAAATAAAAGTCTTTTCATCATTAAAGTCGTTTTGAAGGATGTAATATGTCGGTTATTCTTACACCAAAGCTCTCATCAATAACAACTACTTCACCCTTTGCTATTGACTTGCCGTTAACCATTATATCTACCGGTTCGCCGGCCAGCTTATCCAACTCTATAATAGAACCTTGCCCGAATTCCAGTATTTCCCTGATCTTTTTGGTAGTACGCCCCAGTTCAACGGCAATTTGTAAAGGCACATCCATAAGAAGCCCGATATTCTTGCGTTCCGCATCCGCCAAACCATCATCAAAGGCCTGGAATTGCATAGGCTGAACGTTAACAGGCCGCTGGAATTCCTGCCTTTGTTGGGACATCTGATATTGGGGCATAGGCGGATAGCCGTATTGCTCAGGCATTGGCTGCTGCATTGGAGGCTGCTGCAGCGGTTCCTGATACTGAGGTTGTTCCACAGGAGTCTGCACTGTCTGAGAAGGCGGCGTATGTACCGGCGGAGGTGCTGCCAAAGGCGCCGTAGGTTCTTCACGGTACAATAGATTATGAGCCATTTCTTTTGCAAATGAAATTGGTAGAACCTGCATAATTTCACTGTCTATTAAGTCTCCTACTTTTAGTGAAAAGAGAATTACTACTATATTGGAATCCCTGTCTATCCTTATTTTATTGTCATCTTCGGGTGAGCCTACCAAAGATGGTTCGGGTGGTGAAATATCTACACGTTTTTCAAAAATTGAAGACAATGAGGTAGATGAAGAACCTACCATTTGATTCATTGCTTCACTTATCGCGCTCATATGAAGATCGTTGAATTCCGTTTGAATATTGCCAAAGCCGTCACCGCCCATCATAAGGTCGGTAATTATCTTAGCGTCTTCCTCCTTAATAATTAAAAGATTGAAGCCCTTCAAACCTTCGGTGTACTGAACCTTAACAGCTATATATGGCCTTTTGAACATTTTTGAAACTTCATCCCAGGTTGTCTCCTCGACTCTGGGTGTGGTAATGCTGACCTTTTGTCCCAAAAGTGCATATAGCGTTGTGGCCGATGTTCCCATACAAATATTGCCTATCTCCCCAAGAGCATCCTTATCTTCGGAAGTAAGCAATGCTATCTTTGGCGGATTTGGCTCGGTAACAGCTTCAGCCGGTTCCGATTCGGCTTGCGCTTCAGCGGGCTGAGAGTTTTCTTCAAGATTTGTACCTTTTAATAGGGCATCTATTTCAGCTTGAGATAACATATCACCCATAATAATACTCCTCCTCTCGAATCACATCAGTAACCTTAACTGCCATTTTTTTATTTCGAGCTCCCGGCTTACCGTAAAATTTCAGCATGTCTCCCACAAAAACCTCTACACTGCCATCCACATCTGTGTTAAGCGACAATACATCTCCCTGCTGCAGCATTAAGAAATCATGAACCGAAATGGTTGTTCTGCCTAATATTGCGGAAATAGGTATCATGCTTTCCTGAATCTTTTGTTCAATAGAGTATCGGCTTTCTTCTGTGGATCCGTGTTCTATAAGGGAGAACCATAGTTTTGTCGAAAGCTTGCTCATAACAGGTTCAACTGTCATATGAGGTATGCAAAGATTCAATAAGCCTTCCACTTCGCCGATTTTTGCCGTAAATGTAATCAATACAACCATTTCATTTGGCGACATAAGCTGGGCAAACTGGGCGTTTGTTTCTATCCTGTCTAAAACCGGCTTAATGGTCGTTACATTTTCCCAGGGATCGCACATCAACCCTAACATTTGAGAAATCAGTCTCATCAAAATTGCAAGCTCTATTTCGGTAAAGCCCCTCATTTTTTCCATTGTAAAGCCTCTGCCACCCAGTATCCTATCTATCAGTGAATAAGCAATGGAGGGATTAATCTCTAATATGATAGAACCCGGCAATGGATTAAAATCAATAATACCCAGCACCGCAGGATTAGCTATTGAATTGGTAAACTCCGAGTATTGCATTGCCTGGACCGTCTGGACATCCACCTGCACCAAAGTTCTTAAGTAACCTGAAAGAAAGTTGGTTAAGAGTCTTGCATAGTTTTCGTTAATTATCTGTATCGTACGAAGGTGATCCTTTGCAAATTTGCTTGGGCGACGAAAATCATGGTTGCGTACCTTCTTCTCTGCAGATTCAATGCTGAACTCTTTAACATCAAGCTCGCCTGTATTAAGCTGCTGTAGGAGCCTGTCTATTTCATTTTGAGAAAGTATATCGCCCACAAGTCCCCCCCCTGTTATTGTTTAATCCATTTATCAAATACAACATCAATTATGATCATTTCTTCCGAATCTACACTTACTATCTCATTAAAAGAAGCTTTTAAAGCAGTTCGGGCTTTTTCCATTGCATCAGCCGCGCTCAGATCATCAAAGCTCTGACTCAGGAAGTACTTTATAGCATCCTGTTTTAGCATGCTTAAGTTCTTTTCGATAAGCGCTGTACGTTCCTCAAGCTTCTTATTCTTTTTACCCCCATCATATATTATAGATATTGAGGCCATTAAAAAGCTGTTAGGATGGGATTCGGTACTTTTAATATTAAATACCGCTTCATTATTTCCCTCTTTACCGTAGAGCTGGAATTCCGCCTGCTCTTCCTTAGGCACCGCCCGTCCAACTAAAGGTTTTTGGCTTTCCTTTGAAGAAGGAACACCATCATTTCCGTTAAATGCCGTAAACACAAAAATAATCATAACCGCAAGAGCCAGTGTAAGCACGGCTATAATGGAAAGCAATATGGTATACAATGTCTTCCCCTGCAAAATATGACACTCCCTTTAACGATAGATTCTATGTCATTTATCGTCATTTATTGATGAAGTATTAATCGTTCTGTTGAGACAAAAAGTTTTCTGCTTATAATTTATTACCCTTTCTATGACTTCATCAATCTTTTCAGTTACAATATATTTTTTCCCGTTGGTAAGGGTAATGACCGTATCGGGTGTAGATTCAACCGTTTCGATCCAATCTGCATTCAATACTAACTGAGTATTATTTATGCGGGTTACCCATATCATAGCCTTGCCTCCTCTCAGTTTTGCTGTATAGCATGGGAGTATTATAGCCCAGCGGCCGGTTTTAGTCATTCCGGGCGGAGTGAAGAATCTTTTTTGACTCTTTACTCCGCTGCTCTATGTTCGGAATGACCGTTATAGTTTCGTCTTGTTTTTTACTTGTCATATCTAACTTACATCAGTTTAACGCTTCATGTTTGAAAGCTCCTGAAGTATCTCGTCGGATGATGTCATAACACGGCTGTTGGCCTGGAATCCTCTCTGCGTTATGATCATTTCGGTAAACTGCTTTGCAAGATCCACATTTGACATCTCCAAAGTTCCGGGTATCAAAACACCTGCTCCGTCGTTGCCCGGTTGTTTGGCTACCTTGAAGTCACCGGAGTTTGTGGTCTGGGCAAACTGGTTTGAACCAACCTTTTGAAGACCTGCCGGATTTTCAAAGGTTGCCAGTGCAACTTGACCCAGAGGCTGCTGGCGGCCGTTGTCATACACACCGGTAATAATCCCGTCACCGCCTATGCTGAAGGTTACCAATGTTCCCGGCGGATAACCGTCAACCCGGGTCGCCTTGACCGATGAGTCATCGGCATACATGGAAAGTTGCTGGAGGTTCAGCTCAAATTCAAAGGGTTCGGCACCGGAAGCGCCATTGGGAGTCAGCACTACATCTTTGACAACCTCAAAATCTGTTTCATCTATAATCCTTCCTTTGGAATCAAATTTGATAAATCCACTTGCCGCACCAGTTGCGCTAGCGTTATTTCCTCCTTCCAGCACATAATACCATGAGGTTTGTGGCGTCGAAGGGGGATCTGTAGAGTAATCTCCCTCATAAACAGAGTGTTTCCAGAACTTCAAGGTTAATTTATATTCGTTCCCCAATACATCATATACATTTATTGGCACCGAGAAATGAGGATCCAGATCACTGTTTCCGTCATCAGGAATTCCGTTAGGTTCGTCGCCGTCTGCTCCACCTCCTATCGAGTCTGTTAGGACACCCAAATCATCGATAGCAACAGGATTGATGTTTACCGGTAACTCGGTTGCGTCCAGATTGCCGGCAAGAACCGCCTCGGTGGTCACTTTAGCTGCAATTATCCGCTTGTTTTGATTATATACGTCCTCGTAGAGATTGATGGGCAGAATAGGCTCCTGAGTATCAAATACGTATCCCTCGTCTCCGTAAATATAAGACATCCAGCCATAAACATTTTGTCCGGACGCGGTAACAAGGTTTCCCAGCTTGTCAATTGTAAAATTTCCGGCTCTGGTGAATCTATATTCTCCCTCTCTACCGCTTCTTACAATGAAAAAACCTTCGCCTTCTATTGAAAGGTCCGTCGGGTTCTCAGTTCTCTGAATACTTCCTCTGCTCATGGAAATATCAATTGCATCCACGTTCATACCCAAGCCTATCTGCATCGGGTTTGTACCGCCGCGCCCCGATAAGGCGTCAGGCGAACCGGCTGATGCTAAGGTTTGTGAAAAAATCTCCTGAAAAGTAGCACGGCTTGCTTTAAAGCCGACTGTGTTGACGTTGGCAATATTATTGCCTATAACGTCCATGCGTGTCTGGTGAGCTTTCAAGCCTGAAACACTTGAAAACATAGACATCATCATAAAAATCAACCTCCTAAAAGTCTACGTTCCGTCTGTCTTTCGGGAACGTGCAGCCTCCCGGTGGGTCCGGCTGCCTTATTTCGACTAATTAATAATAGTACCGTACTTATATGTTCGAATTAAACCATCAGGTGAATACGGCTCCGTCAATATTGGTAAAAACATTCTCCTTCAGCTCATTTTGGTTTACCGCGGTTATTACTGTTCTGGCATTTACATTGACTACAAAGGCTATATCGTCCATAACAACCAGCGTATCCCTTACACCCTTTGTTAAAGCCTTGTCTATCGCATTTTTCAGTCTTTCGACCCTATCGGCATCAAGACTGATGTTTCTGGCTTCCAGACGCATTGCGGCATGTTTAGAAATTTTAACATCTCTGTTTTCACCTAGCTTCTGATTCAAAATTGAAGAAAAATCTTCGCCTTTGTTAAGAACAGGAGCCTTTGCCGGGGATTTAGCGGTTCCGACGACCTGATGAATACTTTGAATGGGACGATTGTTAATATTCATAGCACTACCCCCAGTCATTCTTCGTCAGTCGGGTTGGTCTCATCGCTACTGTCATTGATGATTTCTTCACTGGTCTCACCGGTAGTCTCATCGATGATTTCATCAGTGATCTCGTCGGTGGTATCGGTGGTCTCATCTGTTAGCTCTTCAATATCATCTTCGGGAGGATATTCAGTTGGATTCAGCTTTCTGAGTTCCTTCAGGATTTCACTTAAAAGCATTTGTTCGGTGGATAAAAGATCTATCTTTTTAGTTGAGTAGATATTGTTGGCAGGAACCTTGATATCGTCAAGAATCAATCTTATCTCGCCGTCCTGGCCGGTATATCCGGCTCTCAGTATTCCCATGACCTCAAATTTTTCTCCGGTTAACTCATCCTCATACCTGAAGATCAATTCCTGGCCGGCCATAACCTCCACATAATCATCCACACTTTCGTAATCACCTAAATCTAAATTCTGAGGTTTGATCTCAACCTCATCAAGTCTGGCATATATTCCTCCCGGTTCTTTGACAACTGTCGAAATTATGCCCTCAATGGATCCTATTTTCCCTTCAGCATTAAGAATATGAGCCTTCGCCAGCATTCCGATTATTCCGCTGTATTCGGTTACATCGCCATGTGATCCGATACTTGCATCGGAGACCCAGCTTATTTTATCCAGAGGAACATCATCTTCTCCAACTACCGCAAAAACCTCTCCGTTCATCATTCGTATACTGTCTACCCTGCCGTCGACAAATTTCACTTTTCCATCTTTACCGTCTATTTCCGCTGAAATATACTTTCCCATCAAAGCAAAGCCGGTTGAATAGGAAAAGGATCTGTTAAGGTTCTGCATCTGTTCAAGAGAGCTGAACTGTGCCAACTGGGCTATAAATTCAGTGTCTGATTGGGGGTTTAAAGGATCCTGATACTGCACCTGTGTTATTAATAGCTTTAAGAAATCGTCCTTGCCCAATTCACCCGTATTGCGGGTAGACGTATTTGCCTCAGCCTGAGCTTCGATTATCTGTTCGATCGTTTTTTGATTTCCTGCGTCTGTTGCTGATCCAATTGGCATCCTTTTCACTTCCTTTCCTTTAAAAAATCCAATGGGGTCTAAGCCGTAAGGTTTATCTGAGAGGTTTGATCAAAATACTCTTTCTCAATTCGTGCTCTCAATTTTAAAGTTTCGGCATCTGCCGATGAAGACTTATTTACCCGTGCCGGGCCAGTTGATTTTTCGCTGCCTTTTTCGTTGCCGTTTTCCCTGTTTCGGGCATTTTCATTGCCATTTCCAACCGAAACACTGATGTTTTGTACCGTAAGGCCGCTTTTTTCAAGAGCATCTTTCAGCATTTGTATATTACTCTCTAGAATTCCCTTTACCTGCTGGTTTTCGGCAGTTATCTTAGCCAGTATTTCTCCCCGTTCATGGATAATTTTTAGGGATAGCTTACCCAAGCTGTCAGGTTTCAAGTGCATCTCCATTTCCTGTCTGTTTTCGCCTGCCATAAGTTTTACCTTCATCATTACCTGATTTGTAACAGTATGGGCAAGAGGCCTTTCAGGCAAAGGAAGCTGCATCTTCCCAATATTCGTCGGTTGATTTGAGCTTTCCCTGTGAACTTGCTGACTTTGCGCAAACAGGTTGTCAAATGAAGTCTCATTCTTTGCTGCAAATTCAGCTTCGGAAGTATCCGGTTTTTTTATACCGGCCGAATAATCACCTTTATGATCATTTGTTTCAGATCTGGTTTTTGGCTCGACTTTCGCAGTCTCTTCCTGAGCATTCATTTCAGTGTTCAGTAACGAGTCAATTGAAGTTTCAATATCCTGATCCGGATTTAAATCAGCATTAAGTTCGGCAACACGTTCCTTCAGCTTTTCAATTAAATGTCCACACTGAGCTTTCATTTGGCCCATCAAATCCTCAATGCCAGCATTTTCATTATCGATCTCGACTTTTAACTCGGATGAACCGGTAAGGTTTTGATATCCTGCAATCTTTTCAACAAGAGCTTGAATCTTCTCCATCAATTCTTTGACTTCAGGTGTTTGCTGGTTTTCGCTCAGTTCATTCATAATTACCTTGAGTTTCTCAAAATCTCCCTTTATAAGAGCCATTAAAAGCTCCATAGGCGGAATCTTCCCGGTTTCAGGCTCAAGAACCAATTGGGGCAAGGATTTTGAAGTTACGGGATTGGCAGAAACATGAATGATGTCCAGTCTGGCCATGAGCTCTTCCAGCAAAGCAATCAAAGCTTCGAGGGAACCGATTTCCTTTTTGATTTTCTCCTTGTTTTCAGCTTCATTAGTTGTACTCTCTGCTTTAGGTTTTGCCCTGACTTCCGGCCTGGATGCTTCAACATTCTTTTCAAGCTCTTTGTCAGGCTTTAGTAATTCAGGCTTATGCTCTTGCGAACCGACAGGTTTCATATCATCTTTTATTGCTCTACTTTTTCTTAAATTATTATTTACTTCCACAGGACGATTCTTTATACTACTGTTCTTACCTGCCGCAATCCTCTCGCTTAGTAAATTCATAAAAGTATCGTCATTAGTGGAAGACCTTTTTGCCGCTCCTGCCTTCGGAATGTCGACGTTTGTGGGGATCAATAACATGGCGGTAACCGCATTTTGCCGCATCTTTTTCACCTCCTTCCGAAAAGCCCGGATTTACGGGCAGAATACATATGCTTCACCGGCCAAGTCTTCGGTCGGATAGCAAACCATAAATTTCAGCCGCAATTAACGGATCCATTCTTTCTAATATCGGCGCCATTATTTTCGGCTCCATCCCTTCAAAAATATCGAGTAAAGCTTCTTTGTCTTTGGAAAATAGTTCGGTCAGCATATTTGCCGCACCCTGCGGATTCATGTTGGAAAAAGGCTTTGCCAGGGCCTTTTTCTCTTCGCTGATTACCGATTCTTTCATGATTTCGGCATATACAGCCTCGGCGGTTGCTTTGTCAACCTTCTGAAAGTAGTTTTTAAATCCTTCCGGGTCCCCTTTGGCAATAAGCTCTGCTAAAGCTTTTCTGTCGGCCTCCAGCGCAGCTTTTTCATCCTCTATGGATTTCAAAAGTAACCTGTTCTCTTCAACTATTGTCTCCATATCGGCGGCACTCAGGCTTTCAGCCTTCATGTTCTCGATGGTCTTATTTGCCTCATCAAGTTTTTCGTTCAGGCTACGAACCTTTTCACGATACTCCTCATACTTTTGCAATATCTGTTTATCGGACAGATACTTTGGATCCTCCGGATCATAACCATCCAAATCCTTTGGTAAAAATACTTTCAATATGGGGTAGTTTTTTATATGCGGTTTTAATGAATCGGCAAGACCGTTAATATTGTTCTTTGCCACAAAATAAAAAACGCCCACGGAAACCAATGCAACAACCAAAAATGCTACCAGCACCACAATTATCGAATGTAAACAGCCTCCCGGCTTTTCTGATTGGTTGTTATGTTCTTTTCCCTGGGGTTGCTCCGCTTGTTTTTCCTTCTCTGCCATGAATAATCTCCTTAGTCGGTTTTATCCGTTTTCACAGTTTCTTTTAAATGACCGCCCCCGGAATCGAAGATTTTAAACGGGTGCCAAGTCATTGAAACTCGTGGCAGGATATATGCCCCGCCTAGGTTAGTAACCCCTATCCGCCGTCTAAGAGATGGGGGACATCTTTACTCTCCTTAAAACTAACCAGCTCGTCAACTTGCAGCTGTTCTTTTTTTCCTTCCTCTTTCAAATACTCCTGGAACTCCTTTTCCTTAAGGTTTTCCAGAACCTTTCTTTCCTTCATAATTTCAACGAGCCTTTCTCTTATTTTATCGACATTTTTTTGTTGCCGCTTAACATTCTCCTTCTGCTTTTCCCTTTCATATTGCAGATGTTCGAGATATGTTTTCAGCTCCTTGATTTTTTCGGGTCGAATAATCCCTGAGCATGCAGTTCTGAAGTCATTTGTGGTAATATCGATATTGTCCTCAATGACTTTAAGCCTGGATTTTTCTTCCTCCATTTTCCTGATGGCAGCACCCAGCTCATTTTTTGCGTTTTTCTCCAACTGTTCTTTGAGTCTTAATATTGTTTGCAAGCGGAATTTAAAGATGGCCATTTATTCTCCTGCTTTACGCTTCAACTGATTTTTTTAAAAGCTTAACAGTTTCGGAAAATGAAAAACGTTCAAAAGTATCCTGTATCAGAAACTCGTTAATGCCTTTAATTAAGCTAATTGATAAATCTATGTCCGGATTGCTTCCTTTTACATATGCTCCAACATTGATAAGATCCTCGGCATCACTATATATGGCGAGATTTCGCCGAAGCTCGTTAGCGCTTTCTTTATGCCCGTCGTCAATTATTTCGGCCATAACACGGCTGATGGAGGCCAATACATCTATTGCCGGATAATGATTCCTGTGGGCAAGCCGTCTGGAAAGCACGATATGCCCGTCCAGAATACCTCGGGCAGTATCGGTTATTGGCTCGTTCATGTCGTCACCGTCTACCAGCACCGAGTATAAGCCGGTTATGGAACCTTTGGACGATGTGCCCGAGCGCTCAAGAAGCTTGGGCATAGCAGCATATACCGAAGGAGTATAGCCTCTTGTTACGGGAGGCTCGCCGATAGCAAGACCTATTTCCCTTTGTGCCATGGAAAAACGAGTCAGCGAGTCCATTAAGAAAAGTACATCATTCCCGCAATCTCTGAAATATTCTGCAATGGCCGTAGCAACTAAAGCTCCCTTTAACCGTATCAGTGCAGGCTGATCCGATGTGGCTATTACAACTACCGAGCGCTTCAGCCCTTCCTCACCCAGATCCCTTTCAAGAAAGTCACGAACCTCACGGCCACGCTCACCAATTAGAGCTATCACATTTATATCTGCCTTGGTATTTCTTGCAATCATACCTATAAGCGTACTTTTCCCGACGCCGCTTCCGGCAAATATGCCCAGACGTTGGCCTTTACCCACGGTTATAAGCCCGTCAATACATTTTACCCCCAAAGGAAGAACCTCTGCGATCCTTGGACGTGTCATCGGATTAGGGGGCATACTGTTGACCGGATAATATTTTTCAATTTCCACCGGGCCTTTTCCATCCATAGGATTTCCCAGTCCGTCCAAAACCCTGCCTAAGAGACTTTTACCAACACCGACCTCAAGGTCTCTGTCTGCTGCTATCACAATATTTCCAGGCCCGATACCCGTCATATCTCCTATGGGCATAAGTAAAACCTGTTTTTCTTTAAACCCTACAACTT
Organism: Acetivibrionales bacterium; assembly: GCA_050945655.1. Taxonomy (GTDB): domain Bacteria; phylum Bacillota; class Clostridia; order DSM-8532; family DSM-8532; genus DTU059. Next base: position 15,425 of record JBMNTI010000001.1, read on the forward strand.
CAGCCAGAACCATCCTGTTTTGTTGAGAGAAAATATGACATAAGGCCCCGATATGCGTTTCGGGGCCCTGTGCCTCAATAGTAAGACCTACCACTTTGGTTACCTTGCCCGAATACCGGACAAAACTTCGTGAACCCAAAAGTTTTTTATATTTATCCAATGAAACTCTGTTATTCATATTACTGTCCATTTTCACCCATTAACTCAAAAAAAGCCTTTCTTATACTTTCCAAGCGAACATCGCAGCTACCGTCAACAGAACCGAAGTCGGTATCTATTATGCAGGATCCTTTGGACAAGGACGCATCCTTCCTGATTTCAAGCTCATTAAGGCCTTTGATATTTAAACGGAGTTTTTCTTCATTGGTCGCAACAAATTCGTAATCTTCAGGGGAAACCTTAAGAACAATATTTTCGCGATTGCTGCAGGCAACAATAGTTTCTCTTACAACCCCTAAAATCACTTCTTTGTTATTGCGCATCTCGTCTCCCACTATCTTTGTTGCTATACTCAAAACCAACTCCACTATATCTTGCTCAAGAGAGGTAAGGGTCTCTTCATATGCCTTTCTGCTTTGCTCCTTAAACTCCATGGCTTCCGAAATCAGGTCATTATAATGCTCCTGCGCAAGCTCCTCACCATGCCGGTAACCCTCTTCCTTTGCCTTTTGTTGTGCTTCGGCTATCAGTTGATCAATCTCTTGTTCGGCCTCGGCTAAGATCCTCTCGGCTTCAAGCTCTGCTTCCCTCTTTATTAAGGCGGCATTCTCCCTGGCCTTATGTATTATGTCCTGACTGATTTTAAGATCTTGCTCCGGGTCTTCTGTCGCGGCAACCTCGTCAAAAATATCCTTAACAATAGCCGGTTCCGGCTCATACTTCTTCTGTTTGTAAGGACTCCCTATATTTACCTGATTGCGCTTATATACTCCGTAGCCATAGGAATTACTATACAACTATTTCGTCTCCTCCACCACGTGAAATAATGATCTCTCCTGCATCTTCCAGCTTACGTATAATATTGACAATCTTTTGCTGAGCTTCTTCTACATCCTTTAAGCGCACTGGTCCCATATATTCCAAATCTTCTTTGATCATCTCGGCCAATCTCTTTGACATATTATTGTAGATTACGTTTTGTACCTCCTCGGTAGCTCCTTTCAGTGCAAGGGCAAGCTGACTGTTGTCGACTTCATGTAAGAAGCGCTGAATAGACCTGTTATCAAGCTGCAAGATATCCTCGAACACGAACATTCTTTTTCTTATTTCCTCAGCCAGATCGGTATCCTCGATTTCAAGAGAATCCATAATGAATTTCTCCGTTCCTCTGTCTACCGAGTTTAATACGTCGACTATGGCCTGAATACCGCCCACTGCGGTAAAGTCCTCGGTAACAAGTGTTGACAGCTTCTTCTCAAGAACTCTTTCAACTTCCTTTATTATTTCCGGAGAGGTTCTGTCCATGGTAGCTATTCTTTTTGCTACGTCTGACTGCTTATCCTGAGGCAGTGCGGACATTACCGCAGCCGCCTGATGAGGTTTCAAGTACGCAAGAATAAGTGCAATAGTCTGTGGATGCTCACTTTGAATAAAATTCAACACCTGAGCCGGATCCGCTTTTCTGACAAAGTCAAAAGGCCGCACCTGTAAAGAGACCGTCAACTTGTTTATGATTTCCATAGTTTTTTCAGTGCCCATGGCCTTTTCCAATATATCCTTTGCGTATCCGATACCGCCTTCCGTGATGTACTGCTGCGCAAGGCATATCTGGTAGAATTCGCTTAATACCTTATCTCTTTCCGCAGGAGAAACCGTTCTGATATTTGCTATCTCCAAAGTAAGCTGCTCTATTTCCTCTTCTTTAAGGTGTTTGAAAATCTGGGCCGATCTTTCAGGTCCCAAGGTAATAAGCAGCATGGCCGCTTTTTCTCTGCCCGACAAGTCTCTTAAGGATTCACTTTTTAGCGCCATTTTTTCACCTGCCTTTGAGAATAATCGATAAGAAGATTATTCCCAGTCTTCAGCGATCCAGTTTCTCAGCAATTGGGCAACCGAATCAGGATTATCCTGGACAAATTTTTCGATTTGCTTCTTAAGTTCCGATTGCTCCTGTAAATTTATGTCCGGGATTGCTTCAACCGCCTCGCCTAACGCATCTCCGGCCGCGGCTGCCTCTAACGCCGCTGCCTGAATCTGGCCGGCAACAGCTTTCTTCTTCGGCAATGCGGTTATAACCATCACAATTAATAATATCAGCATTAAAGCATAAAATCCAAATTGCTCAAACAGCTCGCCTATGGTATCCATGAGGGTTACCTCAACAGGAGGTTCGGCCGCAAGCTTTTGAACGCTGATAGTAATATTCTCCAGTGGTATCCCCGTTGCGGCATAGGCAGATTGTCTGACCTGATCCAAGTATTCGGGAGTAAGACCGTCTGCATTTTGGATACGGTTCCCGTACCATAAAGATACCGACATAGTGGATTGCTCACTGATAAGCTTTCCTACGGCCTTCTCCGACTGTTCATTGGTTTGATTGTATAGGTACTCTCTAACAGCCTGACTCTTGTTGTATCGTGAATTTCCATCCTCATCCATTTGATAGGATATAGTTCCCTGAGGATTGGTATCGGTGCCCGGTATGTCTCCGGATTCTCCATTAATAAGTGTCTCTTCCAGAGTTTCCTCGTTGAGAATGGCATCCTCCTCTTCAATAGGAGGACTGTATTTTGTGGATGTACTTGTTAATGTGTCAAAATCAAGAACTGCATTGACCGATACGCTGAGAGTATCAAAGTTTTCATTCTGGGCAATTCCGATTTTAAAAAAGTCATACACCTTATTCTCCATCTCAAGCTGCCTTTGACGGCGCATCTCATCTTGGCTGCTGGCCTTAAGTATATCGGTCTGGTTATAGTCTCTTGATAAAGGATTCAGCTTATGGTCAACAATTGTTATTCTTTCGGCAGGTATCCCCAGAGAAGCGGCTACAACCTTAGCAGCGGCATCCACTTGTTCAGGAGTCAATGCCTCCCTGGTCTTTAACATAACATATGCGCTGCCCTGCTGGTTTTCCTCCTCCGATCTTACCCAATAGGTTTTTTCAGGTTTAGTATATTGAACCGTAGCGTTTTCAACATTTTCAAACTTTTTTAGTTTGTAAACGAGATCATTTGTAACATAATTTTTCCAGAGGTTTTCTTTGTCTCCTTCGGTGGCTGTCAGGGATAATTTGCTCCATGTATCGGCAAAAGTGACCTCAGGAGAAATAATACCCTGAGTAGTCAGATCAAATTCAATATCCTTCTTTTGTTTACTGTCAACAAAAATTTGTTTTACACCTTTTTTATATCTAATATCATTTTCTGTAAGGTAAGTGACAACCGGCTGGAGATCTACTTCCTCAGCCGAATCAAAAAGCGGCACATATTCCACCTTCAGAGTCAACACCATTGTTATAGCCACAGCAAGTATTAAGACCCCTGCCATAATAATTATTCGCGTTTTCTGGCTCTTCTCGAGATTACCCCAGAAGTCCTTTATTTTTTCTAATAGCTTTTTTATTCCTTCCGGCATAATTTATTCCTCCCGATAAAGGCTTTTCTTAAGTACCTCATTTTTTATCTAAAGTAAAAAACCAATAATCAGAACTGCATCCTCATAATCTCCTGATAGGCTTCAACAATCTTGTTACGAACCTCCATAACGAATTGGAGGGATATTGTTGCCTTTTCAGAAGCTATCAAAACCGAGTGTATATCATCTGTTCGCCCTGCAATAAAATCCTCTGTCATTTTTGCAGATTCCAGTTCAAGGGCATTGACATTGTTAAGAGCGTCTACTAAAATATCCTTGAAATTTACTGTACCATCGGAATTGACTGGACTTTTTACCGGTAATGCAATTCCATTACTTATGAAATTGACGCCTTCTACTGCCATTTACTGAAAACCCTCCTTTACCGCACCAACTGTGCGAATACTACCAATCGTATTAAACCTATGCAAGCTTAGCAGCTATAGCCGACATCTGTCATCCTGAGCGTCAGCGAAGGATCCGGGCGATTTAGCGCTCCATCTCCAACATCCAGTCTCCAGTCGCGCTCGCTATGCAATCCATGCTTCGCTTTAAATCGCAACAAGTACGCCGCTTATTTACGGTTGCATTATCAAATATCATAAATTGCATATCAAAACAGTTTTAGCACAGTCTGGTGAACATCATCGTCCTATTTCAAGAGCCTTTGCAGCCATTGATTTTGACGCATTCAGCGCCGTTATATTCGCTTCGTAGGCACGGGTTGCGGATATCATATTAACCATCTCGGTGACAATTTCAATATTAGGCATACGGACAATACCGTTTTCGTCGGCATCCGGGTGACTCGGGTCATAAACTTCTTTAAAAGGTGTAGGATCTTCAGTTATTTGGGTAACCCGAACTCCGCCTCCTTTAAGAAAGCGGCTCCGGCTTTCCTCGGAAAGGTATTGCGAGAAAGGAATGTTCATCTCTTTTTCCTGAAAAACTACCGTCTTGCGTCTGTATGGTGTTCCGTCCTCTGTCCGGGTAGTATTCACATTAGCTATATTCTGTGATATCACGTCCATACGAAGACGCTGAGCTGTAAGCGCCGATGCACTGATATTAAAGGAATTAAAAAGTCCCATAATTATCTGCCTCCTCGTATTACAGTCTTAAGCTTTTGGAAATCACCGTTTAACTTTTGTATCAGCATGTTGTATCTAATGCTGTTAGCAGCCAATAATGCCATCTCATGCTCGATATCTACATTGTTCCCGTCACTTCTGTATGCTGATTCTGTGGGGTCCTCAGTAATCTGTATACCGTCTGAGGATAGCCTTGTTTTGCCCTGTGAGATACATCCGGTCTTCATTTCATTATTAAGAAATTCTTCGAATTGAACTACTTTTCTCTTATATCCGGGCGTGTCAACATTGGCTATGTTTTGCGAAATGACACCATTTCTAAGCCAGGCCGCATCAAGGCCTCGTTCGATGAGTTTACTTTTTGCGAAAAGGAGATTGGATAACACAGAATCACTCCTTTAAATTGCCGAAAGCAATTCTTTTATCATTTGTTCAAAAGCAGGTACGCCAAAAAAACACATAAAAGTGTACCTATATAAGAATATACCACAATATATTGACAGATACAACTAAAGTTCTGCCATATATGTGAATTCATCTCCTTTATTTTCTCATAATTTCATGAAATTTGTCAATTATATTTCTGCTGTCATCTTATCTTTCATCATTCTCTTGAGCAATGGAACAGGGAATAACATCAATAGTTCTCCCAACATTAATTATAGTAATTTTTGCTGTAATAGAATACACCATCGTAAGGAATCAATGAAAATTGACTTTTCCGTATATTTTTCTTATTGAATAGCAAGAATATTACATGTATTATTCCGTTTTCACCATAACTTTCTACTTATAAACAGAACAACACGAGCAATAATAAGCATTGAGGAGGTGAGATTAATGGCAACCAATAGTTCAAACAGCAACAGTAAAACTCAGTTTGACAATATGAAGTATGAGATTGCCGGCCAGCTTGGTATTAACTTAAAGCAGGGTTACAATGGTGATTTAACTTCTCGTGAAGCCGGCACAATCGGCGGCAACATCGTCAAAAAGGTATTCCAGACCTATACCGGCAATCAGTATCCTCAGTATGATACAAACAACAAACAACAGAACAAATAATTAAGAATTAGTATCATAAAAGGGGCTGTATCGAAAAAATCGATGGGGCCCCTTTTCTGTTCCAGGAATTGAATTGCCCCCTTCGGCAACCTGTGCGGAATACTGTTTTACCATGCAATATCAATACTTGTCTATGCAAATTGTGATTTAGCCGCACGTGCCTTATACTACTAAACAGGTTACAGGATTTATATTTTTGTCAGTTTTTCACTCCGTCTTGTCGGTTTCTCTGGAATGAAGCGTTTCGGTCATGGTTTCGGTTACAGTTTTTTCTTCTGCCTTGTCATTCTTCTTTTCATTTTTTTCACGATTACAACCGTGTTCAAAGGCATTTTTTACTTTTTCGATAATATTCGGTATACTGTCCAAAGCTCTGTCAAGCGCGGCATTGGGAGAAGCCGGAATCATTTTAATTGTGTTATTCCTGCCTACTATCATAAAAGCAACCGGGCTTATACTAACACCTGCCCCGCTGCCTCCGGCAAACGGAAAAATACTGCTCTCTGTTCTTCTGTCTTTACTGTATTCGCCTCCTCCTGCGGCAAACCCAAACGCTACTTTAGAAACGGGTATAATAACGGTACCATCTACTGTCTGAACCGCATCACCCACAATGGTATTAACATCCACCATTTCTTTTATGCTTTCCATTGCTGTTTTCATAAGCTCTTCAATTGGATGCTGTCCCATATTTTTCACTTCCTCCTTTCCTTGCCTTTTCTATAAAATGATTAGCTATCAAATTTATAATATGGATAATTCTCACCCTTAATATGCAGGAAATATGAAAATCGGGCGTATCTTTCCGAAAATCAGGATAAAAATCAAGAACAAAATTCTTTTGTGGAATAAATGACATTAATAATCCGATAATGCTCCAGATACTTCCATAAAGTATGGCGGTTAAAGCGGCATCCTTTGTGGATAAGCGCCCCTTAACCGAGAAAATGAATACCTCAAGATTCTTTTTGAGATGATTATAGGTATCTTTAGAGAAAATCAGTTTCAAAACTGCCGAAACTCTACCTTTACTCTTTTTTTGATCTTCTGGCACTTGTTTCTTCTTTTTCAGCAGAAAATCCAACCCGCCCTCTTCAAATTTCCATGAAAAAAGTTTGAGAATTCGGTACAGCATCACTTTGATCTCCATATGGAAACCTTTAGAATCAATAAAAACCAAAACAATAAAAGAGAGTTTTAAAAATACAGTTATTAAAACAAGTAAAATTAGTGCTATAAAAATAGCCAGAAAAACCATACGTACCTCCGCACATATATGTTTTCCGGCTTATAGCAAATTATGCCAGATATTTTTAATCCAAGGGGATATTTTCATATACTTCCGGTATTTCGTTCATTGCCAACAGAGGAAGCTCTTTTAGACTTGAAAACCCAAAAACACGAAGAAATTCCTCTGTGGTTGCATACAACTTTGGTTTACCAGGGGTGTCGTCACGACCGACCTCTTCAATAAGATTTCGTTCTATGAGCTTAAGCAGGATACCCTCACTGTTCACCCCTCTGATTTGTTCTATGTAAGCTCTTGTTACAGGCTGGTTGTATGCCACGATTGAAAGGGTCTCGTAAGCCTGAGGCGTCAGCCCCTGTTTTTTTCTCACCGTACCCAGCTTAAGCACAAACTCATCCAGCTCAGGTCTGGTGCAAAGCTGATACCCGCCGCTAATCTCCCTAAGCATAATGCCTCGTGAAGAATTTTGATATTTATATATAAGATTTGCCATAATAACCTTCGTGGTTTTTTTATCATGACCGATAATCTCAGCTATCTTTTCTAAGGAAACCGGATCACCGGAAGCGAAAAGCAAAGCTTCTATGATCATCTCGGTATCATTTATTGAGCCCATATCTCATTCATCCTCTGTCAAAGTCGTTGGATCTATTTCATTTGTTTGTTTTTTCGGAATCAAGTATATTTCTCCAAAGTCAACACGCTGATCTATTAAGGCTTGTCCTATCCTTACTACTTCAAGTGTGGCCAAAAAACCGGTGGCTATTTCAAGACGGCTTTTTTCTTTTGGATTATATAATTTTGAAAAACATAACTTTACTCCGCCTTTTAAAAATTCTATAATCTCTCTGACCTTTGCCCTTAGTGAAACCTTTTCACGATTCAGTATGCGTTTCATTTTTTTTGAAACATCATCCATTCTATCCCGGTACTTCTTTAATACATCAAGCATGCAACTCCTAAGAGTTTCTGAAGAAACTTCCAGTTCATTTTCCGAAATTATATCGGGTATAGCTTCGGGCAGCTTATAGTGAGCTCCTCTCCACTTTGCTTCCCTGTCGGAAAGCATCATTGAATATTCCTTGTACTTTTTATATTCTAAAAGCCTTAGAATAAGTTCTTCCCGGGGGTCTGCCGTCTCTTCTTCCGATAAAGGCTCCCTGTTCGGCAACAACAGCCTTGATTTGATATGCAGAAGAGTAGCGGCCATAACCAGAAATTCCGATGCAATATCCAGATCAAGCTCCTGCATAGCGCTAAGATAATCCATATACTGTTCGGTAATCTCAAGAATAGGAATATCATAAATATCTATCTGATTTTTTTCAATCAGATAGAATAACAAATCGAACGGACCTTCAAAGTTTTCAAGTTTTATGGTACAGGCATCGGTAAGTGCGCTTTTCATGATATCCCCTTAAATCCAATCAATATTCATTACCCTGCGAACTTCGGCCATTGTCTTCTCTGCAACCATACGGGCTTTCTTATTACCTTCACTGATAATATCCCTTATATCATCTTCCCTTTTTAGCCAGTCAATCCTTCTTTCATAGATAGGCGTCATCAACTTTGCCACATTTTCAGCCAGTTTTTTCTTACAATCCACACATCCGATGTCACCGTTTCTGCAATCACGCTCAATCTCATCAACAATATTTTCTGAAAAAAGCTTATGATAATCAAAGACAGAGCAGACTTCAGGATGTCCGGGATCGGTTTTGTGGATACGAGCCGGATCGGTTTTCATGCTCATGATTTTTTTCTTTACTTCATCGGGATTGTCCGACAGAGCAATTGTGTTATTATAGCTCTTGCTCATCTTGCGACCGTCCAGACCCGGCAATACCTTAGCCTTTGTCAGCAGTGGCTGGGGTTCCGGAAATACTACCGAATTATAAAGGTAATTAAAGCGCCGGGCAATTTCTCTTGTCAGCTCAATATGCGGGAGCTGATCCTCACCCACCGGTACGTAATTAGCCTTATACATCAGAATATCTGTAGCCATCAGGCATGGATAACCCAGAAAACCATAGGTAGCAATGTTTTTATCATTTATCTGCGCCAGTTGATCCTTATATGTGGGGCATCTGTAAAGCCATGATAGCGGAATATTCATTGAAAACAGCAAATGCAGCTCGGCATGCTCTTTTATATTACTCTGGATAAAAAAGGTGCATTTCTTTGGATCCAGACCTGCTGCCAGCCAATCAACCAGGAGATTGGTTATATTATTCTTAAAATCACCCGTGTTCTCATAGCCTGTAGTAAGGGCATGGTAGTCTGCAACAAAGAAAAAACAATCATATTCGTCCTGAAGCTTCACCCAATTTTCCAGCGCTCCGAAATAGTTGCCCAAATGCAGAGCACCTGTAGGGCGCATTCCGCTAAGTATGGTTCCTTTTTTTTGCATATATTACACTCCTAGCAACCTTAATCCATATACAATTAATGATATAATAACCTTTTACCGTTGTCCAGAAGAATGAAAACGACCGATAATTCATCTGTTAATATGCACAACCTTGCGATCATTTAAACAGAAGCCGGTGACCCTTTTCATCACGGATTGTCTGAGCCACTACAAAAATATGCATAGCAAAAACAGTTATTGCACAGTCTGGCATTTCCTAAGGGTTAATGACACTTGATAAAGCTTATCCCGTTATGGCTATATATAGCCCTGACATGGCGAGAAAAATATAAATTATTTTTTTAATTGTCTGTTTATTGATTTTATCTACGAGTTTAAGACCAATAAATACTCCTATAGGTATCACTAAAGCGCCTGCCAGTAAATGCTTCCAGTGTTCAAGGTGAAGCGTTCCGGTAGCGGCACGTGATATGACGGATACAGTGTTGATCAGGAAAAAATAATATTGAGAAGTAGACCTGTAGACATCTGTATCATCAATAGCAGCCAAATAATACAACACCATCGGAGGGCCATTCAGTGTAAACAGCCCATTGAAAACGCCGGACAAGGTTCCTGCCACAACACCATTTTTTGTCGAAGGTTTAATCTTTACTTTCTCGCTGATGAAAGTGAACCATATTGACAGTAGAAATAAAAATACACCAAGCATTCGCTTATAAATAATCATTGAAGTGTTTTTAACGAATAGCAGTGAAATGATCGTTCCGGCCGTTGCAAAAATAAACGGAACCCACACAGCCTTATAGTCTGTTTTGTGATGGATCTTAATAACAATAAGCAAGGTAGTAATAAAAGAGATACTAACAGAAATTAAAATAGCTACGTTGTGTGGCAGAAGCAGGGGTATGACCGCCATAATAAATATACCCATTCCGAACCCGGCAACTGTCTGGATAAAGGATGCAATAATAACTGTTAGTGCAGAAAACAAGTACTCCATTTTGTAGCTTTACCTCATCATTCACTAATACTATGAATTACTAACCGTAATCATTTTTTGTACAATATAATACATGATAGTACCCATCTATATTAGCAATACAGGTAACTAAACGCAAGACTTATTTCAGACTTGTTAAATTAAGGTATTAACCATTCGTGAACTAGCGTTATTATGTCAGACTATGCGAAAAGTATCAATAAAATTTTCCGGAGCTGCCGCCTGTATATAGATAAAAGAACAGATTGACGCTCTTTTATTATTACAATAAAATTTATACCATATTTAGTATAATTAATGTATAATATGGTTTATCACGATGTAATTTCTTTAAGGGTTCTTTGCATAAATATTTCACCTTTTTTGATTCGAGAACAGAAGAAGAGGAATATTGAAGAGCAATAATACAGTTTTTGCATAAATAACCTAGCAAGAAGTATTCATAAAAAATTTGTGAAGAGTCTATTGCTATCTGTAAACGCTATTTAATTTAATAAAAATTCTTGCAAAGGCTTATACTTCGTGTTATTATATTGTGTGTTGCACAAATCAGTAGGAGGTGAACATAATGCCTAATATCAAATCGGCGATAAAGCGTGCTAAGACTAACGAAGCAAAAAAGTTGCAAAACCGTATGAAGAAATCTGAGCTTAAGACGGTTCTTCGTAATTATCGCGAGGCTATCGAAACGAATTCTTCCGAATCTCAGGACATGCTGAAGCTGGCCATAAAAAAGGTGGATAAGGCTGCTTCGAAGAATCTTCTTCATAAAAATGCCGCCTCCAGAAAAAAATCTCAGCTTCAAAAGGCTTATAATGCTATGTTGGCAAAATAATCTTAAAAAAGTTTACGCATAAAGATAAAACGTACCTAGGTACGTTTTTTTGCATATTATTGTATTTTATTATAGTATTGTTTAATCCACATTTTTAACTGTAATTCTGTCCATGGTTACGTTGGCATGACGTACCACTATATCGCTTATCTGCGCTACATCCTGGGAGGTAAGGCTTGCAGCTTTCACGATAACATCCACATTTTCCGTATCGCTCATATAAGCCAGTGCGTCTTCAAAGCCCTTTTGCCTGATTAATGTCTCAATCGTACTTTCTGCCTCGGCTCTCCTGATTATGGCAAGCAGTTGTTCCTGTGCTTCAAAGGAACTTATGGTTGTGGAGGTTGTTACGGCTCCGTCTGTGGCCTGAGCCAGAACCTTCAATTCTTCCTTTTGCCTGCTTCTGGCTTTGTCTCTTTCCATACGTGCCTCTGCGAAAAATCCCGTAGTCTGCTGCACCTGATCTGCAGTATTGTCGATCACATCTGTGTCGGAGTTTTCTACATAAACTGCCGCTCCCGGCAATTCCTCAAGATCAGTGCCTTGTTCGAGGGCAAGGTCTTCATCATTTAATTTGGCTGATTCTCCTGAAGTATTATAGTTGTACTGCAGTATTCCCACTGAGATTATTACCAGCACCAGTCCAAGTACAACGATTTGTTTTCTTTTCATACCTTTCCCTCCAGCGAAATATTTATAGGATAATATCTGCAAAATATTTGTGTCCGGTATCGAACAATTATATATATATAATTATATTTACTTAGCTACCCTATTTATGCTTCAATATCTGAACTCTGTGCTCGGGAATTCCTAAAAGAGTGTAAACAGCATTATTAAGCTGGGCTTTAATAAGGATATCATCAGCCCCTTCGGCCACAACTACAACTCCCTTTATCTGCGGGATAAGTACTTTTAGAATAACCGGCTCATCTGCCCCCGATAAAGCCAGCTGGCGGGTTTCGCTGACTTCCGTTGACTTTCCGTCGGATCTTTCATCGCTTCTGGTATTCTGTTCATTATTATATGCCGGTACCTGTTCACTTCCCGTATCTGCATAAACCATAACACTGACCTGTCCTGCCCCTTCCACCTTTGACAAAAGCTCGGACAATCTACGCTCAATATCCGCAACAATATCCTGCCCCTCTACTGATCCGCCTAACTGCTGATACCGATCGGTCGGGCTTAAAAGGCCGCCGGATTCATTTATGGTATCCTCGGCATCATTAGATTTGGCTAAATAGCTTCCTGCCAGAATAATGATAGCACCAATTATCACTATTACTATTAGGCTTTCTATGGCCGATAGTTTTTTCTTTCCGGTATTTTCTTTTCTTTTCACAAAAAAGCCTGTTATTCTTTTAAACATACTCCTAACCTCCACTAAATGCACTAAGGTCAATTATTATTTGGTTGTCTTTAATATCAAAGGCTGCTATAAGCTGATTTTTTATATAAGCAACCGTTTCATTGCTTATGATTTGCATATTATTATCTTTCGAGGGTTCAAGCTTAAGATAAAGACTTCTTAGCAACCCGAAATTTTTATCGTCCGGATCCTCATACAGTACCGCATCGGCATTGGCTACAATAAACTCGCTATGTCCTTTAAAATGCGCCTTAATATCGCTTTTAAGAGATATTCTGTACAGTTCAAGAATTTGGCTTGTATCTTCTTTCCGAAGCTTTTCTATTCTGTTTTTCAGTTCATTCTCAGACATCTTCACATATTGTTTCCATGCCATGTTGTCTATCTTAATATCTCCTTTTAAAAAATTCAGTACGGGGCTTACAATTACTACCGTCACGACAAGACCGCAAATAAGCTTTACATACTTATTGAGATTGCCCTGTGGTGCGAATTTTTCTATTATCGCACATACAATTGTTATTGTTACAAGTGTAATAATCCAAGATCTCAACTCATCCATCCAGCTCTCCCCTAAGATATTACTCCGGCCGAATTCATCAAAGCCCCTGTCAACAATACTATTACAAACAAGGAAGCTCCCATTATGCCTAGCATTACCGAGAGGCATCCTGCCGACTCCTCCAGTGCGTCACAGATGCTTTCATCACATATAGGTGCCCCGAAGGCCGCAGCCAGACGGAAAGCAATCATTATGACATAAACCTTGATGAACGGTATCACAAAAATCAAACCCAGCCCTATTATGGTTAAAACCCCTGCAATATTACTTACTGCCGACGTGCATAGCAGGATGGTTTCGGCCGCATCTGTCATATATTTGCCGGCTACGGGGATAAAAGTGCCGATAGCAAATCTGGTCGTTTTCAGGGTTACCGCATCTATCGACGAACTTGCTATCTTTTGTATGGAAATAAGGATAGAAAACACTAACGTAATGGTTCCGGTGATCCAAACCGCACAGCTTTTAAGGAGCTTTGCCAAAGTGCCAAGCTTAAACCGCTCAGAAATTCCGTCGATTAAAAAGAGGATCCCGGCCATAACTGATACCGGCAACAGAATTGTTTTAAAAATCTGGCATGCAATATTGACACCTACAAGCATTATGGGTTGTATGGCCGCAACCGATATAATTCTTCCCGATGCTGCCATAAGGGCAATAAGGGCCGGTATTACCAACGAAGCCGTATATTGCATTGTTTCAATAGTGGCCCTCGCAATGTCGGCCATGCTTCCAAAGCTCACCGACGCGACAATAATCAGTATCCCATTGGCTCCCAACTTCGCGGCTTCATTAGGAATACCGCTTCCCAAAGGCTGTAATCCGCGGATAACCGCTCCCAGCAGCATTATGGCTAATAATTGCACAATCAGCACAAGATTTACCCTTATTTCTTTGCCAAGGATCGCCAGAATTATTTTTGGGAGCCCTTCTAAACTCTCTAATGGTTTTCCTTTCAAGGCACCGCTTATGATTTCCTCCGGGCTGAATCCATATACCTTTGATATTTGGGATTTACCCAGAGCTTTGTCTACAGCTTTCTTAATTGTGTTTATTTCACTATTGTTGAGTCTTTCTTCAATAATATCCTCACCCATTTTAGACTCGGCTTCTGTTTTTCCGGATGCTGCGACCGATGTTGTTGATAAGATCACAGTAAGAAATACCAGGATTGAAAATAGTATTTTATTTCTTAATATAAAGTTCATTGCAGTATAGAACCCCTTTCTTCTGTGTATCTTTACCTATATTATGCTGGAAATGATATGTATTAATGATGTTACAATAGGCACAGCCACCGCCAGCATCAGAATTTTCCCGACTGTCTCGACTTTCCCGGCTATGGCATTTTGTCCTACATCTTTACATACATCCACAGAAAACTGTGTTATGTATGCCATACCTGTGACTTTCAGCACGGGCACCAATAATTTTGCGTCGATTCCAGCACTTTTGATTGTATCTTCCAGGGCTTTAACAATTGTGCCGGCTTTACCAAAGGCCATCATAAGAGCTATAACTCCAAAGGCAAGCCCAAGCAGCATTCCCAATTCAGGCTTCTTCTCAGATATCACCACTGTAAAAATGGCCGCTATTATCCCTAAAATCGCTATTCGAATAAGCTCTGCTTCCATAGGCAATAATCCTTAAAATCCAAATAAAGCTTTAACCGTATCAAAGAGTTTGACAATTTCTTTTGCCACCATCAACAAAACCACTACTACAGCAGCCAATGTGGTCATCATAGCCATTTCCTCCCTGCCCGACTTTGTGAGAACAACATTCAGTATGGATACCAAAATACCTATTGCCGCAATCTTAAATATTAAATCCACATTCATGCCCGTATCCCCTTAAAAAAGATTTTATGAGGCTTTATCCGCGTTTCAGCAGCAAACTGGGTGAATACTAATCTTAACACCAATAGGAACCGCTGGCTATGTCATACGTGAAGCTTAGCAGGATTGCGCAGCGGCTGCGAATAATTTCCGGATGAAATTCATGAGCGGCACGCATGACATCGGCTAAAGATTCCATAGTCGTACTTGCAAATATCTGGTTATGATCCATGCATTTGCAATAATGTGTTTACCAGTTTGCGGACGCAAGGTTTTTGCTTCCGCCTATAAAGATAAACTCCTGACATCATAACAATAGAATTACCGCTGCGGCTCCGCAAAGGACGCCTAAATTTCTGTATAGCTTCCCTTCTGTGTTAAGTGCTTCCTGAGCTTTTTTTTCTAAAATTTCAAGGTTTTCTTTTTCCAAATCCAATACGGATTCCTGGTTTTGTCTGTCGGATTTGCCCAGCATTTCTCCGAAGTCCGAAAGCATCTGCCAGTCCGATTCATTTAACGGAATCCTTTCCCCTTTACTTTCAATAGCCATTCTCCACGCTTCCCCCGCATCCATATACTGCTCCTTCATAATTTTTCCGCATTCAATAAATACTTCCGACCAAACCCCGCCGCTTCGCTCTTTTCCTATGTTCTCAAAAGCCATAAAAAGCGGGATCCCTAAACCGCAAATCTGATTTCTTAGATTAAGAAGGATTTCAATAAGCTTTGATAAAGCTCGCAGTCTCTCGGCAAGTCCTGTTGACAGCTTCATTCCTACTGCTGTACATCCCGTGAAGACCATAAGGCATCCTATTGTCTTGAGCCAGACTGCTAAGTTCGTCACCATTTGCATCCATCACCTTTGTCCATCGTTTTCCGTTGTCCATTCCAAGAAGAATTATCCTCTCAAAACCACCTTTATCAGCCAATTGACCAATTCCCAGTCTTCTTCTGAAATCTTCTAGACCAAAGGCATGGGCTGTCGCAATAATTCTGACACCGGCGTTCCATGCCATTCTTACTGCTCCCGCATCATCCATTGCTCCCAATTCATCCACAATAATTACCTGTGGTGCCATACCCCTCAGCATCATCTCAATTCCCTGGCTTTTTCTGCACCCGTCCAAAACATCGGTTCTTGGTCCTAAATCGTTTTGAGGCACTCCTTTGAAGCTGGCTGCAAGCTCAGAGCGTTCATCAACTACAGCAGTCCTTAATCCCTTGTAATTATCGTTTTCCAGACCCTGGCTTATCATTCGGCATAAATCTCTTAAAACGGTGGTTTTTCCGCACCGGGGCGGCGAAAGAATCAGTGTATTATAAATGTCCTGCCGGTTTCGTATAAGCTGGGGAAAGATGTTTCGGGCACAGCCTTTAACCTGCCTGGAGAACCTTATATTTACCGAAGAAATATCCTTAATAGCTTTTATTCTGTCTCCCTCATATACGACGGTGCCGCAGATGCCGGCTCTATGCCCGCCTTTCAGGGTAATAAACCCCCTGACTATATCATCCTGGTACGCATATATTGATTGTTCGCATAAAAGAAGAAACAATGTGTTTACTTCTTTCGGCGTAATATTTAGCGCGAACTTACGGTTATGAGATAAAAGTCCTTCCTCGCCTATAAAATAGTCCGCCCCGGAAAATACGCCCATCAAGGGAAGACCGCTTCTGATTCTTATTTCTTCCAGTTCTGTTTTATATTCGTTTTTGATTCCTTTAACAGCCTTTTTGATCCTTTCCGGAAGATATGCCGAAAGCAGGTTATCCAGGCCTTCTATTCTGTCATTTTCCTGCTTCATAACAAGCCTCCTCGTATAATAATTTTTGTTAAAGCATTTCTGTTTAATTTCCAGTAATATCTGGAAACATCATAGCAATCATTTCGTTTTTATTCACTTTCAGGTCTTGACATTTAACCGCTGGACTTTTGAAATACGGACATGCTTAAATGTATGCCTCTGATTCTCGTGATATACCAAAAAGGAGCCGAGTTGAAAAGTATTACCTTCAATTCGGCTCCTTTTATTAATTTCGAAGAATATAAATTAATTATTTGTAGGAAATAGAATCATAGACCCTATCATTTTTAATGATATTATACTTGGGTTCTAAGCCCCAGCTCTCTATGACATTATTGTAGAATTCTTCACCGGCCTTAAATTCCATTGTGCTTTTGACTATATCTTTTACATCATCAAATGTTGTTCTTCCATCAATCTTTGCCACATAAATAAAATAGTTGGTTTCAATAATGTCCGTATCTCCCGGTTTATTATCAAAAGCCCATTCTATAAAGTCCCATTCCAGGTAGTACTCATACATGGAATCCTGACTGTATGTGATACTGGCTTTACCAGGGACACTTGCCCCGTCCCCTTCCTGAGAAGAATCAGCCTTATCCTCGGTATATTCGGATATGATTTCATCCATCGATCCGCCTTCCTGTATTTTCTTCAAGGCTTCCTCAGCTTTTTCTTTCTTTCCGGCTATTTCTTCCTCTGATAGTGGGGTTCCTGTTTCATTAAATTTATAAAGGGTTACATAACTGACATCTATCTTGTCGTATAGCTTTGCATCTGTGTTATATTCGGCTTTCAGTTGCTCGTCGGTATAAGCTTCCGGTTGATAGTTTTCATCTAAATACTTTCTCTTGTATTTTTCTATTACACTAAACATTTCGTAAATGCCCTGAAGCTCGGCAACAGTTGTTTTATATGCCTCCTTAAATTGTTTTTCGGTTAATTCCCCCTGTATTGAAGGCATTATTGCCGCAATCTGTTCCTTAATTTCGGAATCGATTTTCATGCCTGACTCCTGTGCCTTAATATACTGGATCATAAATTCTTTTGAATAATTCAGAGCTTCCCGCTTGGCTGCTTCATACGGATCCTGACCGTCTGCGATTGTTGTCCAAAATTTATCCTTTTCTTCCTGGGTTACAAGCCCTTCCTCGACTTCGGCAGCACTCATCTGCTTCTGTAAGAAAAACTGATATACGGTCTTTGAGATTCTGTGGCCATCGACAGTTGCCACATAACTTCCCGAATCAATCAAATAATATACTATGGCTGCAAGGAGTATGATAACCACAGTAATAATAATCTTCGTTCTGTTTTTTTCACGCTGAGTTCTTATCAATTTCTTTTTTTTATGTGTTTTAGCCTTGTTTATAGATTCTTTCTTATGCATGTGTTCCATCCTTTTTCGTATAAAAATGCATGTCGGACGTATCTTTCCGACATTTAGCTGTCGGCTTAGTTGGACAATATACATTTATTATAAATCTTCAATACTTCAACTTCAATTTTTGCAGCTCTTGTAATAGAATCTTAATATTTTCAATAACTTCGTGGGGTTTTTGGTTCTTTGCCTGAAGAGATAAATATGGTTGTTTGCCTGCACTGAACATTAATTTACCCTTCCATTTATTCATCAGATCGCCGATTCTTTCCAAGGGCAATCCGCCTTGTTCGGCAAAAATCAGGAGCACCATTTCTTCCTTCTGTTTAACGGCAGAGAATCCTAAATTGGACGCAAGATTCTTGATATAAGCTATCTCAATAAGATAATTAGTTTCTTCGGGTATATCGCCATACCGGTCAATAAGTTCGTCTTTAATATCCAGTATATCATCATCGGTCTCTATAGCAGATATGGTTCTGTACATATCAATTCTCTGCTCCTCATCGTTAATATAGGAAGCGTCAATATATGCACCGGCAATCAGCTCCACCGTTGTATCGGCGGCTCTGCCTGCGGGCGCCTCTCCCTTAAGTTCGGCAACAGTTTCGTCCAGCAGTTTCAAATACATATCATATCCGACAGATTCCATATGCCCGTGCTGTTCGGCGCCCAGTATGTTTCCGGCACCTCTTATCTGCAAGTCCCTCATTGCTATTTTAAAGCCTGAACCAAACTCGGTAAATTCCCTAATAGCTCTTAGCCGCTTTTCTGCAGTCTCATTTAAAACTTTGTCCCTTTTATATGTCAAATATGCGTATGCCAGACGATTTGACCTGCCTACCCTTCCACGAAGCTGATAAAGCTGGGCAAGACCTAATCTGTCCGAATCCTCCACGATGATCGTGTTCACATTAGGCATATCGATACCTGACTCAATAATGGTTGTGCACACCAATACATCAAAATCTTTATCCAAAAAGGATTGTATTACCCGCTCCAGCTCTCTTTCCCCCATTTGTCCGTGGGCATAACCGATTCTGGCTTCAGGCACCAAAGCCTGTACTTGTGACATTTTAGCGTGTATACCTCTTACTCTGTTAAACAGATAAAACACTTGACCGCCCCTGGCCAGTTCCCTGTTAACAGCGTTTTGAATAATATCCTCCCTGTACTCGACAACATAGGTTTGAACCGGGTATCTATGCTCGGGGGGATCCTCCAGAATGCTTATATCCCTTATACCTGAAAGAGACATACTAAGAGTCCTCGGTATAGGAGTGGCCGAAAGGGTGAGTATATCGACCTTGGGATATCGCAGCTTTATTGTTTCCTTATGGGCAACACCAAAGCGCTGCTCCTCATCTATCACCAAAAGCCCCAGATCCTTAAATCTGACCGATGGCCCGAGTATCATGTGAGTGCCCACGATAATATCTATTCTCCCGCTTTTTAAATCTCTTACTATAGCCTTTTGTTCGGCATCCGTTTTAAATCTGCTCAACATTTCAACCTTAATCGGGAATCCTGAAAACCTTTTTTTAAATGTTTCGAAATGCTGTGCCGCCAGAACTGTCGTAGGAACCAGAAATGCAGCCTGCTTGCTGTCCATTGCCGCCTTAAAAGCCGCTCGAATAGCCACCTCGGTCTTGCCGTAACCCACATCTCCGCACAGCAGACGATCCATTATAGACTCCGATTCCATATCTGCTTTGATTTCCGTAACACATCTTAACTGGTCGGGAGTTTCCTCATAGTCAAACATATCTTCAAATTGTTTTTGCCACACAGTATCGGGTGAAAACGCGTAACCTTTTGTATTCCGGCGTTCAGCCTGTAATCGGATTAAATCGGCTGCCAGGGTCTTTAAGGATTCTTTAACCCGTGCTTTCGCTTTTATCCATTCGGTGCCGCCAAGTTTATTTATTCGTGGTTCCCGACCTTCGGCGCCAATATATTTTTGGATAAGATCCATGCCGGTTGTGGGGATAAAAAGAGTCCCTCCGTCCCTATAGCTTATCTTAAGATAGTCTTTTCTTATCCCTTCAACCACCAGCTGCTCTATTCCGTTATATACTCCGATACCATGAGCCTGGTGAACCACATAATCTCCTACCTTTAAATCGGTAAAGGAGGAAATCCGCCTGCCCTTTTCTGTGGTTCTCCTTCTGGTTTGTCCGGATCTTATTCCGGATATATCGCTTTCAGCAAGAATAACAAGTTTTTCATCTTTATAGACAAAGCCTGTCTGTAAACGACCAAAAACAACCGTTACAAAAGCGCCGTCCGGCCACAATCCATCTTCACCGGCTTTTGTTGCCGCAACACCCTTTTCCCTTAACTCTTCAATAAACCTGTCTATCCTGTCCTCGGATGCACAGAGAAAAGCTACTCTGAATCCATCTTTCAGCCATGCCTTTATATCATCGCCGACTAAATCCAATTTGCCGTTATAGGGGCTGACTCCGGAGCCTCTTATTTCGATTTTTTCGGCTTCTGTTCCCGTTAATAAATAATCGCCATCTAAAGATTCGAGAATAATGATGCTGTTGTTTTCAGCTTTTCCCCTGAGCGTTTCCATGTCCAAGAGCATATTAAAGGTATCTTTCAGGATCATACCTTTTCCCATGAGGGTTTCACACAAGCCGACCAAGGCCTCCTGCTCGTTTTCCATGTGTTCCCTGGTTCTTCGCGACTCTTCAAAAAAGACCAGATGTCTTCCTTTCAGATAGTCAAAAAGACTTGCTTTTTTCTCTATCAGATATGGAATAAATTTATCCACACCGGTAAAATAGTGGCTGTCCTGGAGTTTCTCTACATATCCTTCCATATTTTTAGTCAGAACCGGACGAATCTCAGTAGAAACCAGCGGCAGGGTTTCATCAATTGCTTTCCGTATTCTGTCTGCTATTGATTCAATATCGGATCGGGCATAAACTATTTCTCTGGCAGGATATATATCAATCTCTTCACACCGATCCACCGACCGTTGACTTTCCTCAGAGAACCAACGCATTGAATCAATTTCAATATCAAAAAACTCAATACGGCAGGGCATGTGTGTATTGACAGGGTATATATCAAGAATACCGCCCCGCCTGGCATACTGACCTCTGCCTTCTACCTTTTCCTCCCTGTTATAGCCTAACTCCAGAAGCTTTTCTTCTAAATCGTTCCAGTCAACAATGTCGCCCGGCTTAAGGTTAATAAGGTTCTTTTTAAAGGTGTCCGGGGGCATGATAAAATGCATGAGTGCTTCGGCTGAGGTTACTATGAACATATAATCATCATCGAGAATACGCGTAAGTGAAGAAATCCTGTCGTGAGTCTGCTCGAAGCTTCTTGCTTCCACATCGTAAAGCATTATTTCACGATTTGGTAAATAAACCGCCTTATCATCTGTCAGATATGATAAATCAAGGTAAGCCTGTCGTGCCTGCATCTCATTCCATGCCACATACAGACCTTTTAATCCTGTCAGCTCAGACACCGTTTTAGCTAAATGCCGTTTTTGGGAATCAGAAACTCCATGAACAACGGTATTTACTCCCTTTTGCGCCGAATCTGCAAGATGTTTGATTTTTGGGGATTCTTTTATTGCATTGATAATAAGTTTCATATCCTTCTTCTAGCGTGCGGGAGCAGTGTTAACTGCGAACGCCTCTAAGCACCCTCGTTCAACCTCAAACCTCTTATTTCTTAGATCTCACATTTCACTTCTCACATCTCACTTATCACATCTCACTTATCACATCTCACTTCTATAAGTACCATGGCTCCGGCTTGCGCTTTGCCATGACCCCGCGTGCGGTCTTTGGTTCACGGTCGCTCAATCTTTTCTAATATAGTAACCGTACGGTGGTCGCCCTCTAAAGCGGCCGGCTTATCTTGTCGAGAACCTTGCACCTGCCTCATTACGTTAACATCAATAGGAATCGCTGTCCACAGCCTGTGCGAAAACTACAAACAGTATTAAACCGATGCAAGTCTAGCGGCTATAGCTGACATTTGTCATCCTGAGCGTCAACGAAGGATCTTCTGCGGTTTAGCGCTCCATCTCCAACATCCGGTTTCCAGTCGCGCTCGCTACGCAATCCATGCTTAGCTTAAAATGCACCCTGCATTATTATCCAGAATATGTTGTCAGCGTCTATGCCCAATATAGTTTTTACCGTTAATGCCATACTGCGCAAAACAGGCGCGGCAACCGCCCTGATAAATGAGCTTAAGAAATCGTTGGGCGCCAATAAAACAATGGCCAAAAAGGCAAGTCCTATAAATGGTTCATAGCGCGCAAACCTGTAAAAAGCCTCCTCAGGAATATATGCCGATATAAGTCTGGATCCGTCTAACGGCGGCACAGGTATCATATTAAATATTGCCAGATTTATGTTTACAGAAACAAGTATAAAAAAGAACAGGGAAACATATTGAAGAATCTGAAACATTCTTATGTCTGCAATCACAATAATACCAACTTCAATCAGCTTGGCTATGATACCTCCGATAAATATACTTATAAAGCCAAGCAAAATGTTTGACATAGGACCCGCCAGCGCCACCAGAATAGTCCCCGCCCTGCGGTTTTTCAGGTTATTAAAGTTAACCGGAACCGGCTTAGCCCAGCCAAAACCCACAGTATACATCATTAATACGCCTACAAGATCCAAATGCTTAAACGGGTTCAGGGTAAGCCTTCCGCTATTCTTAGCCGTCGGGTCACCTAATCTGTACGCCACCCATCCATGGGCAAGTTCATGCACGGGTAAAGCTATAAATAAGATCGGTGTCATAAATAATATGTCCAGAATAGAAAAAGAATCCATATCTAACCTATCTTTCAGAGTCCTATACAAAAAATATCTGAATGGTTACTTCAGCAAATTTAATATAGGATCGGTAAAAACAATTATTCCTATTATAACAGAGACAAATGCACTTACCAATACGGCAGCTGCGCTTATATCCTTTACTTTCTTTGCCTGTTCCGAGTATTCTGAAGTAACCATATCGGTAAGCATTTCAATCACGGTATTAATTAGCTCGCATATAAAAACCAATCCAATTGCCGATAATACGGCCAGCCAGCGCAGCATGTCGAGTTTTAATAGCATTCCCAAAATTATAGCCATTATTGCCGCGCCAATATGTATTTTCATATTTCGCTCTGCAACTATGGCTTGACAGAATCCGTCAAAGGCATTCTTAAAACTTTTGGCTATACTTTTATTTTTCATTTTCTGGATAGCCCCATTTCGTTTAATACTTCTTCCTGCAAAGAAAACATACGCTTTTTGTCTTCATCGGTCTCATGGTCATGTCCCATAAGATGCAAAACACCATGAACAGCCAAAAATGATAATTCCCTTTCTAATGAATGTCCGTATTCCTTAGCCTGTTCAAAGGCCTTTTCTGCCGAAATAAGTATATCCCCTAAAAATACTCTTCCCGTATCGGGCTCTAAATCGCCAGGCTGCAGTTGAGGTTCACCACTAACATATTCAATGGATGGAAATGAAAGTACATCTGTGGGCTTATCAATTCCGCGATGTTCCCTGTTATATTCCTGAATAGATCTATTCTCTGTTAATGTAACGGAAATTTCGCAAGGGTAAGGGAAATTCTCTTTTTTTACACATAGCTTAATTGCCTTTTCAATTAGTTTTTGTGTATCCTTTGATATTTCCTGCGTCTTCTGGTAATTGTGAAAAGTAATCTTCATTTGCCGCTTCACTCCTGTGTCCTTAACTGGTTTTAGGGGCATTATATATGCTGTTGTCCAACTCCGACAGACTATTTTTCTTTTCCAACTCAGGATATTCGGGACGTTCATGATAAACACCGCTCAATACCTGCATAAAGCTGTCGGCTATAGTGCTTAGATCTTTCAGTGTCAGATCACAACGGCTAAGCTGATTGTCATCAAGCTTGTCCTTAATTATTTTTCTCACGAGTCCCTCGGTTTTTCCCGGGGTTTTTTCCGGCAAAGAGCGAACAGCAGCTTCTACAGAATCGGCAAGCATTACTACTGCAGACTCCCTGCTATCGGGTACGGGCCCTTCATAGCGAAAACTATCTTCATCCGGTTCTTCTGTTTTATCGGCCTGGGTTGCTTTGTGGTAAAAATAGGCCACCAGTGTATTCCCATGGTGCTGGGCTATAATATCACTTATTATTTTGGGCAGGTGATACTTGGCTGCCAATTCTTCCCCATCCTTTGTGTGGGAAGTGATAACAAGGGTGCTCAAATTAGGAGTAAGTTTGTCATGAGGGTTGTCCGACAATTGATTTTCTTTGAAAAAGTGTGGGCGCTTCAGCTTTCCAACATCGTGAAAATATGCTCCTACTCTTGCTAACAAGGCATTCCCCCCAATTTCTCGGGTTGCCACCTCGGCCAGATTCCCCACCATAAGACTATGGTGATATGTGCCGGGAGCCTCCATGAGTAGCCGCTTCAAAAGCGGATGGTTAGGATCGGCCAATTCAAGAAGCTTCAAAGGTGTTACCACGTTAAAGGTGGTCTCCAAAAACGGCAACAGGCCTATTGCAAGAACAATAGAAAGAAGACCGTTGATAAAAGCCAATCCTCCGTCATTTAACAAGCTCTCCAAACTTTTCTTTTCGATCAAACCTATCAGAACTATGATTAAGGCATTTAAACAACCCAACACAAAACCTGTCATTGATATTTTTCTTCTTTGAGTGGCATTCGCTGTGAAAAATGCGGCAAATATTCCTCCCAATATTGCCATGATCATAAATTCAAAATTTCCGCCTACCATAAGCGAAAAGCTGAAAGTAAGAAGTATATTTATGGTAAGAGCCGGTTCTATGCCTAAAAAAATCGCAATAAGAACCGGAGTAATAAATATTGGAATGATAAAGTAGGATAAATCAGGAATAAATTCCCGGATAGCCCAGGCAAACAGGCTTGTAATAAGTATGGACACGCAGATCAACAGCACCGAGTTTCGATCATAATACACTTTCGGGTGAAAATTTCTCAAATATAGAAAAGCACTTATAAACAAGAGAAGATTTATTATAAAAACGGCTATATAAAGGAGATAATCCGGCTTACCCTCACTATCTATGTAGTTTATCTCTTTTAAAACCTCATATTTGTCCTCTGTGACCACATCATCCTTGCTTATTATCCGTTCATCCTTATAAATAATAACCGGATTCTCTTTAATATAGCTTTCGATATATGCTTCACGCTGGGCGTTTGTGGCCTCTTCATCAAGCCGGCTGTTTGGCTTTATTACCTTTTGCAGAACATCTATGGCTATTGGTTTCAGATGCTCGATTGGGTGCCCTTCCCCTATTATTTCAAGAGCGCCTGCTATTTCTATGGCCAGATTATCTTCCATCAGCTTCTTTTTGGTCAGCCGGGGAATGATTTCTCTGATCACGGTACTTTTTAGTATCTGAAGACCCTCACCGTTTCTTTCCGACATCAGTTCAGCCAAGTCATGTTCTTCCAGATCGAAAAGAACCTCATATTCTCCTTGCCCGTCATAGTTTTGGATCTTTTCATTCAGGGTTTTATACCCTGTATCTTCATAAACTTCCAGAATAAGCTTGTCCAGGCCTTCGAAATATTCGTACGCCCCGTTCAGCATATCACTATTGGCATTATCTATATCTATTACCACGGGAGTCAACTTTGACGCTTTCTCCTCGGCATTTTGTCTTGTTCTTAACTTATTCTCGATATCCCGGGGAGCTTGAATGTCATACTGGGAAATATCGCCTTTCTCCAGTTTATACTTTACAGGAGCTGCTTCGTATGCGACTATAGCCGACAATATCAGCCAGGTAACAGAAATTACGAGGTTTCTTTGAAACAAAGTGCTTCTTAGCAGCTTAAAAAACTTCATGTCTGTATTCTTTTTATTCTTTTTATTCTTTGCCATTTACGATCCCCTGCCTTTCGCGTCATATTCATATGCTTTAATAATACGCTGGACAAGCTCGTGCCTCACCACATCCCGCTCGGTTAGATAAACAAAGGACAGACCATCCACATTTTTGAGTATTTTTCTGGCTTCGTTCAGGCCGGATTTGCCACCAGGAAGATCGATCTGAGTAATGTCACCGGTTATTACCATCCTGGATCCTATGCCCATACGCGTGAGAAACATTTTCATTTGCTCCGGTGTTGTGTTCTGAGCCTCATCCAGGATTATAAATGAATCGTCGAGGGTTCTTCCCCTCATATAAGCAAGAGGAGCAACCTCAATGGTACCTTTTTCTAGGTTGCTCTGATAGGTTTCGGGTCCCATAATCTGATAAAGGGCATCATATAAAGGGCGTAGATACGGATCTACCTTATGCTGAAGGTCGCCAGGCAAAAATCCCAGCCGTTCGCCTGCTTCGACAGCCGGACGCGTTAAAATAATACGGCTGACCAACTTTTTTCTGAACGACATTACCGCAAGGGCAACCGCAAGAAAGGTTTTTCCTGTACCTGCAGGTCCTATCCCAAAAACTATAGGATTCTTGCGCATGGCCTCTACGTATTTTTTCTGTCCCAGGGTTTTCGACTTGATAGGCTTTCCTCTGTAGGTTACACAAATTTGATCCAATAAAACATTTTCATTGACGATACGCTCCTCTTCGGTAAGCTCTAAAAGGTAGCGGACATTCTGCTCGGTAATGCTGTCTCCGGCTTCCGCAATAGTAATCAGTTTGTTCAGGATGTCAACGGCAATATCGGCACGGCTCTCAAAACCGGCTATATGCAATTGGTCATTTCTGGCCGTGATCTTAACATCCAATCTATCCTCAATAATCTTAATATTTTTATCGTTCGCTCCGAACAAGTTTAGTGTAAAATCCGGTTCAGGCAATTCTAATTGTCTTTCAACAACTGTATCCAAAGCTTTTCTGCCTTTCTCTCAATTTGTTTTTACTGCATTACAGGTTCAAGGCCCGCAATATCTTCCTCGCATTCAAAAACTACCTGTATATATAATTTATCATTATCTCCATTATATTGTTTAACTATCTCATCGACAACACGGCAATCCTTTGGGATCCTTTTCAATAAATCTTTTTTTGCAGTTTCCGCGGTCACATCAATAGCTTCTTCCAGTGTCAAATCCACTTGTTTCTCTTCTATTTCGGAACTCTCTTCAACTGTAAGTCCAATGGGTAATTCCAATCCGAAGGGGCCCACAATAGGCTTCTCAATAGTAACTGTATCAAACATTTCATAGGGTATGCCCCCTCCGAACACCTTAAGTCTGCTGTCTAAAAATCTAAAATAAATAATTTTATGAACCTTGCCGGTCTTCAGTCTTTGATTATATACCATAGAAACAGGCAGGGAACTTTCATACCATGTCCTTGCAATCACCTTACCCAGTGCATGTATGTCTCGAGTACCAAACTCCGGATTCTTGCTTTCCAGCCTGCCCGATACAAGAACCTGCCCTTTTTTTACTGTTTCTCCTTCCTTAACCAGCGCATTACCCGCATATACTTCCATTTTTTTTATCAAGCCGTCCCTTTCGGCGACAATATTAAATGATTCGTTATTTTTTATCGGAACCGGAGCCTCTATACTATCCTTAATGGTTATAAAAAGCTTTACTCCCTTGATCTCCACTCCTGCCCATGCTATTCCGTCAACATTAAGAGCTAATCTGGACGCAATTTTTTTCGGATTCAGCTTCATTTTAAAGCTTCCTCTTCCTATATTATCCACATTTAATACATTCATAACCTGCGGAATCATTTCCGGCTTACAACCGGTTATTTCGATGTCCCATATTATTGATACGGATAATACTAATAAGACGACAAAAATAAGCAATCCCAGCTTAAAGCCTTTTCTTTTTTTAAAGCGATACAGAAAAAAAGGTAATCCGCATTTTTCCCTTATACGGACTTTACATCCGGATTTTTTCGCCGCCGGCCGCATCAGGCGAAATCCCCGAAGACTTGCCTTCATGGCCGCTGATTCCATATCAACTCTTACTATATCCCACAACAGGATCTGGCGTTTTGAGCAAATATTAATAAAACGTTCTATACTTCTGCCGGTAACTATAATGATAACATATCCTCTGATATAATTCCATAAATGAACAAGAAACATGATTTAACCAACTCTCTTTTAGGCATCATAATCTATATTCGAAATTTTACCGCCGATAATGATTTCCTCATTGGTTATCTCCCTGATATTCAGTCCGTCTCCCGTGACCTTTATTACACCATTATTTGTATTAATTCTTATCATACCGTCCTGAAAATCCATGATTCCTTTAAAATTCTCTATTAAAACTTCTCCCCTGCCGATAGCAGTGACCTTTGGCCTATTCCCGCATACATCTCCAGGTATTTCAAACAAACGTGCAAGTTTTTCTCCCAGGCTTTCCCCTGTCTCCTTCTTATCCTCCTTAGCTCCTTTTAATCTATAAATACCTCTTTTCATTAACCTTCACCTCGCGCAAGCTTTTCCAACTCAAAAACATCTCCAAATTCGTACCCAGCGGATCTGACATATTCGATAATAGCGTTCAGTGCTTCACAGTTGTCCTTAGAGACTGCGTGAAGAAGCATTATTTCACCATTGTGCAGATTCTTCGTCACTTTTTCAAATGCATATTGCCATCCCTTTTGGCTATTTACATTCCAATCATCGTAGGCAAAGCTCCAGAAAACATTGACATATCCCAGATTTGAGGTTGTTTCAAGTGATCTTTCGCTATACTCCCCTTTTGGTGGTCTTAAGAAAACCATATTCTTTCCATACTTTTGATAAAAGCGTCTGTCCAGACCCACAACCTCTTCTTCAATCTCCTTATTATCAAGCAGCGGAAGACTTTTGTGATTAATGGTGTGATTGCCGACCCCATGGCCTTCATCCAGCATCCGGCGAATCAGAAGATCCTCCTTTTCCAGATAAGGGCCTGTAATGAAAAATAATGCCTTTACATTGTTCTCATAAAGTGTATCAAGAATTTTTGCGGTATACCCGTTCTCATACCCTTCATCGAATGTAAGATATACTATTTTCTTTTCAGTATCTCCCAGGTATATGGAATTATATCGTGTAAGTATTTCAGGTGCTCCGGGATCTGCTTTCGGAAGACCGCCGTCCTTACCTCTGGTAAGCCCCCAGCTTCTCAATCTATTATACCGGTCGTCGGCTCCCGCTCCATATAACCGGCTATTTCCGTCTATATCGGTATCTCCTTCAGATAATGCACCCGTCAGTTCCTCAGAATAGATTGATTCCACTGTGAAGGAAATTTCGGGAATAATGAGCAGGAAGACCGTTATTACAGCTAACACGCTTAAAATAATAAAGCTAAAATATTTGTATATTCTTTCCACAGCCTATCACCATAATAAAAAAGAGCCATTGCTATTGAATGACTCTTATCTCCTAACAACATTATATTACATACGGACAGGCTAAAATTACTGAGTATGCAAAAACGTCCGTTAAGCTGCGGCAAATATCTACTGAATAAAATCACTGCACCGGGTTAAGCTTATCAATCTTTATATATTCCTCCCTGATGGCAGGGATAATAACAACATCCTCTTTTTTTAAACTGGTTTTAAACTCATAGTATTGATATTTTTCCAGAATCCCGCCTAAAAGCTTCAGGGATCTTTCCATATTATCCGCATTTCCTATAGCCTTTATTGTGTACGGCGGAACAAGCTGGTTCCCGTTTACCATTATGTAGTCCCCGGCTTTTCGTATCTCGCTCATTGCTACGATTCTTTCATCATTTACCGAAATAGCCTGAACATCACTGGCTTTAAGCTCATTGATCAGTTCTTCGATATGCCGGTCTTCTACTGATTTGGTTCCACCGGCCTCTATTGTAATTATCAACCCTGATCCCTTGACCGTTTCAAGTCCGGCCTTTATGCGTGCCAACAGCACAGATCGTTCCAGAGCTTCAACATTTTCCTTTACGCCCGTTTCACCCGCTTTTAAGGTATCGACTTCCCGTTGCAGCTCCTGAAGCCTTTGCTTTAAAGTATCATTATTATTCTTTTCTATTAAAAGTTCTTCGATTATTTCACTTACGTTTTTCTTTTCATATTGGGCTAAAACCTGGTTTAATTTGACACTTCTATATTGCCATGCCATAATGACACCTAAAATAAGACACACGGCTGCAAGGGATATTGTTCTGAAAGTCTTCACTACTTAACCACCTCCAAACCGTTCAGAGCGTTTTCAAGAGCGCTGTACAACCTATATCTGCTTATAATAATGTTATCCTGTTTTTCAACATCTATACGAATATTGGTCAATCTCATAAAAGCTACCTGAGGCATGCTTTCAATTGCTTCATATAAAATTTCCGGATTTCCTATTGCCTTAATCACATAGGGAGGGGGATACCTGCTTTCATTGACTATTATAGTAGGACCAGCACAAACCGGCTTTGTTGTAAGCACTACTCTTTCTCCGTTCACAGAGATTGCCTGGGCGCCGTTTGCCTTCAATTCATCCAGAATATCATTAACATTATTGTCATGGATAATATACTCTTCTATGTCAAGCTCTCCCTTGGCAGGCGCATCTTCCATTGTGATTACGACTCCGCTGCCGCTAACCTCAACCAGACCTGCCCGCAGATACTCATAATCCTTTTGCTTAAGCAATTCGTTAATTTCCTGATTGTTCAAATTATTTCCTATATTTTTCCACAACAATTCCCGCTCGGCTTCAACGCTTGCCAGCTGCTCCATAAGTTTTTTATTCTCATTCCTTTCCTTCTCAAGCTGTGTTGCAAGCTGCTTTGCCGACGGCCCATTTTTGGGCTCAGCCATAATGATGCCTTTGAATTGAAGATTTATTATAAGTCCAAAAATAAAAAATAATATAAATATCATGGCGCGATGGCCTTTGTTCATCTGGATCCTGCCTTTCAAAAATCATATAAATTCCTTAATCCTCACCAATTTTGATGCCGAGGTGTCAATGAATCTATCTCCGACCTGTACAACCGGTCGGGACAGATTAGCCTTATTCATGAATATTACCACACCTTGCTCCCCTGTGTTCAGCACAACTTTGGCACCTATATAGTAGGAAGTGATATTATTTAAAAATACGTTCAATACTATCGGGTCTAATACGCCAAAGCTGCCATGCTGCATTAATTCAAATACCTTAAAAGGAGTGTCTTTGCTTTTATATGAACGATTTGCCGTCATTGCATCGAATATGTCCGCTACCGTGATTATTTTTGAGTAAAGATTTATTTTATTTCCCGTAATGCCCATAGGATAGCCGCTTCCGTCTTCTTTCTCGTGGTGCGTAAGAATAGCTTTTGCTACCTCAGGAGAGACTTCGGACGAGTTTTTCACTATGTTATATCCATATTCAGAATGTCTTTTCATTTCGTTAAATTCGCTATCTGTCAGTTTGCCGGGCTTATTGAGTATTTCCAGCGGTATTTTTGTCTTTCCGATGTCATGAAGGAGACCGGCTTGGGTCAGATTTCTGATGTGGTATTCATCCAGCCTCATCCACTTACCTATAATCATACAGAGCATCGAAACATTAATGCTATGGTAGTATGTATATTCATCGATGTTTCTGACCTGTGTTATGGTATCTATGATATTGCGGTTACTCTCAGATTTCTTCACAATTGAATTTACAATTTTCTCGGTAGCCTGCACATCAATGTTTCTGCCTGATGATATGTCCTGGAACATTTGCTTAGTTGAATTCAAATCACTTTCATACTCAGCCAGAAAACGCTCAGGAGTATCCTCGTCGTAATTAAATCCACTCGTTTGCTGAGGGTCTTCCATTTGAACGTATAATTCATCAACTCCCACATTTTTAAGGCGCTGAATGGTGAGGCTGTCCAAAGCAACCCCATCCCAAAGCATGACATTCCCTTGCTTATTAAAAACAACCTCTGCTGTTTTCATACCCGGATTTACTAAATCAATGGGTAAAAGCATTTTCTTATTTACCATGCAGCACAGCCTCCAGTCCCTCAGATTTTTCATTAGTCTCTCTTATAATATCGAAATTTCTGAGGTCTGCCTTAAGAGTCAGCCTTCGCACATCCTTTTAAATGTATCCTCATCTATAATTTTAACCCCAAGTTGTACCGCCTTGTCAAGTTTACTTCCCGCTTCCTCTCCTGCCAAAACATAGGATGTCTTTTTGGATACACTCCCCGAGACCTTCCCGCCTCTTTCCTCAATAAGCCGGGAAGCCTCGCTTCTTGTGTAGGTGGGTAATGTTCCGGTAAGTACAAAGGTAAGTCCGGAAAATATTGCTGATTTTTGCCGCTGTGTTTTAGACTCCATATTAACACCCAATTCCTTCAATAAATTGATGGTGTGTATGGTCTGTTCTTGCTTAAAAAAGCTTTCCAGGCTGGCAGCCATTTTTTCTCCGAATTCTTCTACTTTTATAAAATCTTCGCATGTTGCCTCCATAAGGGCATCCATGGTCTTAAAATGTTCAGCGGCAAGTTGGGCAGCTCTCTTTCCGATATGGCGCACTCCGAGGCCAAAAAGCAGATTGCTTAAATCATTTTCTTTAGATTTTTCAATGGAAAGCAACAAATTTTCCACCGATTTTTCTCCCATTCGCTCTAATGAAATAAGCTCTTCCTTTCTTTTATAGAGTGTATACAGATCAGGAATTCCATTAATCAGGCCTTTTTCCAAAAGCATATCAATAAGAGCGGGCCCTAATCCCTCAATATTCATGGCATCACGGGAGGCAAAATGTATAAGGCTTCTGTACAGTCTGGCCGGACATTCAATTCCCGTGCAGCGAATAATTGCTTCCTGCTCTTCTCTTACAGCAGGTGCGCCGCACACCGGGCAATTTACAGGCATCATAAAAGGAGATGTTTTTTCTGGCCGTGACGAAAAATCTACACCTATTACTTCCGGGATAATCTCACCGGCTTTTCGGATCCATACTTCATCACCGATGCGGATGTCTCTCTCTTTTATATAATCTTCATTGTGAAGAGTGGCTCGGGAAACGGTAGTACCGGCCAGTCTGACCGGTTCCAAAACCGCATTGGGAGTTAGTGCTCCTGTACGTCCGACTTGTATAATTATGTCCTTCAAGCGAGTCTTTTTCTCTTCAGGCGGATACTTATAGGCAACAGCCCACCGGGGAGCTTTACTGGTAGAACCCATTATATCTCTCAGACCCAGGTTATTGATTTTTATCACTGCTCCGTCGGTTTCGAAAGAAAAATTTCCTCTTTCTTCACCGATTGTATGTATCTCATTTATTACTTCTTCAATTCCGCTGCAAATCCTGAAGTCCGGACTGATCTTAAACCCCAGCTTCTTAAGGAAATACAGAGCTTTAGAATGGGTATTAAACCTTATCCCGTCGGCCCTTTGAATGTTAAACACAAAAATGTCCAGTTTTCTTGAAGCCGTAACAGAAGGCTCCAGTTGCCGCAACGAACCTGCGGCGGCATTTCTGGGGTTGGCAAAGAGTTTTTGTTCCATGGCTTCCTGTTTTTCGTTTAATTCAAGGAAATCTTTTTTTGCCATAAAAACTTCACCCCGCACTTCAAGGAAAGGTAAGGCTATGCCGTCGGGAATCGACAGCTTTAACGGAATAGACCGGATGGTTTTCAGATTATTAGTAACGTCTTCCCCGACTACCCCATCACCCCGGGTGGAACCTCTTATAAACACCCCATTTTCATATTCCAAGGATACCGAGAGTCCGTCAATTTTCTTCTCAACGATATATTCAACAAAATCATTTCCTATTGCATCTTTGACACGGCGGTCAAAAGCATAAAGCTCTTCGATGGAAAAAACATCGTTCAGGCTTTCCATCTTCACTTCATGGATTACTTTTGAAAATGCATCCTCTGCCTGCCCACCCACTCTCCGGGTGGGGGAATCCGGCGTAATCAAATGAGGATTCTTCTCTTCCAGGCACACAAGCTCATAGTAAAGCTTGTCGTACTCATAATCCTGAATCTCTGGGCTATCCTCTACATAATATTTATGGTTATGGTAATGCAGAAGCTCCCTTAATTTGGTTATCCTCTTTTCTGCTCCCATGTAAATTTCACTCTCCGATTTCTTTGAATACATACATTTCTCCGTTATGCTCAAAAACCCCTATTTCCGCCATTGCGGCCTCAATACCGTCGGCGATGCCTTTGGCAGTCATTTCCCTGAATTCCTGAGAAGTCAGCTTTTCATGATCCTCTTTATTGGTGATATAAGCAGTTTCAATCAATACGGCCGGCATAGTGGTATTCCTTACTACGGCAAGCCATCTGCCACCCTCCATAAATCTAAATGTCATGCCGTTGGCTGCTGAAACCGAATCCCGCATAATCTCTGCAAAGCGCTGTTGTGTAAAGTCAGTATAGACCTCATGTTTATCTTCAAAATAATAGATCTCCATACCTTTTACACCTGCCGCCCCCTTATACTTTAAGTCATAGGCATTTACGTGGATACTGACAAATAAAGAGGCTTTTTGCGCATTGGCAAGCTGCCAGCGTGCAACTAAATCTTTATCGTTATGATCAACCAGGCGCATATCATCTTCTCTGGTAAGCATAACGTTGATTCCTCTTTCAGTAAGGATTGATTCGGCTTTTTTAGCAATATCCAGGACAATATCCTTTTCGTATAAGTCGTCAATATACGGTGAAGATGTTCCGGAATCAACGTCTCCGTGACCGGGATCAAGCATTACTAAGAACGGTTCCATGCTTTTCCCTTCCGGGACAGGAAATGGAGTAGGTGTCGGTTCAGGGGTTGGAGTCGTTACGTCTATAGTCTCGGTAGGTTTCAGACTGTTTTTCCCATTTCCGTTTTTTATTTTTGCAATTATAATAAACACGGCTGTTATTGTAAGCAAAAATACCAGCAGCACAGCCACAAACCGTACCAAATTCTTTATTCTAAACCGTGGCTTGTTATTAGAAAATTTCAAATTGGAATATTTCATCAGCCCATCCTCCAATTAATACTGCATTTTTTATGATACACTAATTTGTGCATAAATAACAGTAGTGATCATCATATAAGACGAGGTATGCCAGGTGACGGTTCTGCTGTCTAATGAGAAACCTTGTCCCCTGTTTTACTACGTTATCTAGTTGTGCAAGGTTTTTCATTAGTAGCCTTAGGGTACTACGGAACCTCTTTAGCCGATATCATACGTGCCGATCAGGAATTTCATCCGGAAATTATTCGCGGCTGCTACGCAATCCTGCTCCGCTTCACGCATGACATCGGCAGCAGTTCCTATCATGTTAAACATTGTGAAGCGAGAACCTTGCACCAGCACAACCTGGTAACTAACATCATTAAGTGGGCGCAAGGTTTTTATCAGGCAGAAGAACCATCAGACTGTGCGAAATTTTTTATATATGCAGGTAATAATATTTGATTATGCAATCGTAAATAAGCGGCGTGGTTGCTGCGATTTAAAGCGAAGCATGGATTGTGGACGTAACCCTGTTTATGAGAGAGCAAAACAGCCAAGAAACAGAGCAATCAACATTTCGGTTTATCCCACTGAGAACCCTGCGCCCGCCTCATAACGTTAAACATTTGAAGGAACCCTGGCGCTATCTCAGATCTAATGTATAAACCGATCAACGTCATTGGGACCGATATTTTCATGTAACGCCATATTAATACCGTTTGCCACAAGCCTTGACAAATAATCGACAATATCATCAGTATCTTTAGGAGTTACAATCAAATTTCCCGAATAAGGCTCCAGCAGTTCTATTATCATACGATATTTTTCTTCCCGGTCAATTCCCGACAGCATTTTATAAAACTCACTGCCTGAGCCTGCCTGATCCATCATACTATCCATCACAAGATCAAGGACATCGCTTGCCATTGTTGCCGCATCCACAACAGTAGGTATACCAATTGCTATAACCGGCACTCCCAGAGATTCTTTGTTAAGTGCCAGTCTTTTATTTCCCACCCCTGATCCGGGGGCAATTCCCGTATTTGCCAGCTGGATTGATGAATTGACCCTTTTCATGCTTCTGGATGCCAATGCATCAATGGCAATCACCAATGCAGGTTTTACATTATCAACTATACCTTTGATTATATGCCCTGTCTCAATCCCCGTTATACCAAGAACACCGGGGGATATTGCACATACAGGCCTCTCGGTTTCATTCACTTCTTTCGGAAGGTATTCATATATGTGTCTTGTTACCAGTACCGACTCCGCTACTTTTGGTCCGAGAGCATCGGCCGTTACATTCCAGTTGCCCAAACCTACAACTAAGACAGTATCTTTGTTGTTCAGATGAATAAGACTTTCCAGTTCCCTTGCAAGCATCCTGCAGGATTTCTCATAAAGATCCCTGCTCTTTTCTTTTACTCTGGGAATATCCAATGTTATATAACTTCCTGCCGGTTTTCCCACCTTCTGCTCCCCCTCCGGTGTGTCCACATGTACTCTGGTAATTGCTACATCGCTGTCTCCATCTTTCTCAACTCTTATTCCTTCTCCAAAATCTACGCCCTGGGTTCTGGTCTGTGTACCGGCGCCTACCACTCTCGATTCATCAGCCATATCAGTTCTAATGACACGTGCGTATTTATCCATAATAAAACCTCCGGAAATTTAATCAACTCCTATTATTGACAAAACCGGAGGTTTCATTCCAACTGAAAGTAAAAAATTAGAATTAGGTGTTAGATGTTAGATTGCAGACGCAAAGAGTGCCTGGAAACGTTCGAAATGGCTCCGTCTTCGCTCCGCCATGTCCCGACGTGTGGTCTTTTGCTCACGGGTCGCTCAATCTTTTCCAATATAGTATATCATGCGGTGGTCGCTCTTTGAAGCGGCCGGCTTATCTTGTCGAGAACCTTGCACCCGCCTTAAAACGTTATACTGTGGAAGGAACCGCTGTCGAAGTCATGCGTGAATCGGAGCAGGATTGCGTAGCGGCCGCGAATAATTTCCGGATGAAATTCCTGAGCGGCACGCATGATCTCTACTAAAGGTTCCAGAGTTGTACGATGGAACAGTTCTAATGTCTTATGAGAAACTTTGCACTCGCTCTATTATGTCAACAAGTGAGCGGGCGCAAGGGTCAGACAGCAGAACCGTCCCCATGTCTTACTCCTGGTTTAGCTGGGTTTTGATTTTTTCAGCTAATTTGGAACCTATCCCCTTAACCTTTGCAATATCATCTATATTGGCTTCTTTTAGCTTTTTAACAGAACCAAAAGCTTTAATAAGCTCTTTTTTCCGAGCCGGCCCTACTCCCTCAAGCTCGTCCAGCACCGACTTTACTATGCGTTTCTTTCTGAGTTTTTTATTGTATTGGAATGCATATCTGTGGGCTTCATTTTGGACTGATGCCACAAACCGCAGGATATCACTATCTTTGTTTAAATCAATGCCGGTAATTCCATTTACCAAACGATGGGATCTGTGTCTGTCATCCTTAGCCATGCCCCAGACCGGAACATCTATGCCTAAGTCGGCAAGAACTTCTTTTGCCACACTCACATGCTGTGCCCCGCCATCTACCAATATCAGGTCGGGTAAATGGCCGAACGCCTTATCTTTCGCTCCCGACAGGTATCTGTTAAAACGTCGCAGCAAAGTCTCCTGCATGCTGCCGTAATCGTTCTGCTCGGTTATCACCTTCATCTTAAAGCGTCGGTAGCTTTGATTATCAGCCTGCCCGTCACGGAACACTACCATGGAAGCCACTATTTCTGTGCTTCCCGTATTAGAAATATCATATGCTTCTATTATCCTTGGCATATTCTTTAAATTAAGAGTATCCTGAAGTTTTTTAATAACATTCATGGATTTAGCCTGTGCGGCTATGACACTCCTTTGGTACAGCTCCAATTCTTCCCTTGCATTCTGCTCGGCCATATTAATAAGCTCGGCCTTGACCCCTCTTTGGGGCACAATAATTGTTACTTTATTGCCACGTTTTTTCGATAGCAGCTCAGTCAAGGCTTCTCTTGACTCAGGATCAAATTGGAGAGCTATTTCTTTCGGAATCTCGGGATTTGCTTCATAGTACTGAATAATAAATGATACTATGGCCTCGCTTTGAGGTGCCGCCCCCATACCTTCGAGTACATAAGCCCTCTTACCGATGAGTTTGCCGCCTCTAATGGCAAGCACACTGGCAGCGTAATGCCAGTCATCTGCATAAATGGCAATAACATCCCTTTCATCCATTTTTGTTGAGTAGACCGCTTGCTTTTTTGATAACGCTTTAAGACCTTTTATTTTGTCTCTTAAAACAGCTGCCTTCTCAAATTTCATTTGCTCCGATAATGTGTTCATTTCATTTTCAAGCATATTAATTACATCATCATGCCTGCCGTCTAAAAAAGCCACTGCATTTTTTACATTCTCCCCATATTCTTCATGAGTGACATTTCCGGAGCAGGGAGCGGAACACAAGCCTATATGATAATAAAGACACGGTCTTTGCTTTTTTTCACGGGAAATATTCCTCTTACATGTCCTGATCGGAAATAATCTTCTTAAAACCTCTATTGAATCCTTTACGGCCGACATCTTGACAAAAGTCCCAAAATATTTCGCTCCATCTTTTTCAATCCTTCTTGTTATCTCAATTCTGGGAAATTCATCTTGTGTCGTAATTTTTATGTGAGGATAGGTTTTATCATCCTTTAACAGAATATTATATTTCGGTTTATGCCTCTTTATCAGAGTGTTTTCAAGGATCAATGCCTCTTCTTCGGTGTTCGTCACAATATATTCAAGGGACACAACATTAGAAACCAGCATTGAAGTCTTTGAATCCCTGTCATCCCGGTGCTGAAAATAGGATTTTACCCGATTTTTAAGAATTTTTGCCTTTCCAACATAGATTATCGTTCCGTTATGGTTGCGCATTATATAGACTCCCGGTGATTCGGGAAGATTCTTTAATGTTTCATTAATTGAAGCCATCTTTTCAACTCCTTAGAGCCCCTGGGTACGTAATAAAAATATCTCCCTGTTGTTTATCTTTCAAACTAAAGCGAGTTTGGAAGAAGAAAATAAGCCGGCATAGCCGGCTTAAATATAGACAAACATTAATCTACCATTCCATTGTTGGCAAAGGCCTCGAGCTCATCTAAAGCGGTCGTCTCATCCCTGCCTTCGGTAATAATCGTAATATTATCTCCTGGACTGATTCCCAAAGATAAAAGCCCAAGTAAACTCTTTGCGTTAGCCTTTCTTTCACCCTTTTGGATCCATATGTTTGCCTCATAGCTTGAAGCTTTTTGTATTAACCGTGCTGCCATTTTTGATTCAAGTCCCGTTTTACTGAAAATCGTAACTTCTCTAGATAACATAATTGTATTTCCTCCTGGCTGTTACCAAGCATAACTATATATTAATTATATCATAAATTGAAAAGCAATTCATTGCTTTGTGCCGTCATCAGACTGCATACCGCCTGTTTACAGGCGGTAACAATTTAATGATATAACGTTTTCGGATCCCCGTTCGAAATCTTCGATGTTAACGGATGGGGTTATTCTATCATGTTTGTTAAGACAGCGACTACATAATATAACATGGGTTATTTCGCACCTGTTTTAAATAATTGATTATTTTATGGAAACCATCAAATAACAAGCACTCATATTATACAATAGGAATATTAAAATTAAAAGCTGTTTTTACCGATTCGTCAGTTTGCATTAAGTTTTGGCCTGCTATTTAGAAATAATATGAATTTTTTATAGCGATCAAGAAAATGGGTGGCATATTCCATCATGCTACTCATTTCTTCCTATTAATCTTGGTGCAAATGTCCTATTTTACTTTGTCAAAATATTAGATATGATATTATTGGGTGATTATGTGAAAAGTTCTAATATACTACATTACTTAACGCAAACAGGCAAGGATATACCTGTCCGCATAGCCAAAACCTTCAGCAGCAGGTTTTGGGGCTTAATTGGAAAGAAAGAAGCAGATTACGGGCTTTTGCTTTATCCCTGCAAATCTCTCCATACTTTCTTCATGCGCTATAATCTGGATATACTTTTTCTGGATGATGACAATAGAATTGTTGCAATTAAAAGATTCGTCAAGCCTTTTTCAGTAGTGCCGCCGGTACGGGAAGCCGTGAAAGTTCTGGAATTTCCGTCCTCACTTCACGCCTCGGCATTTATGAATGTTGGTGATAAAATAACTTTATACAAGAATCTTGAATAAGACCACAAAGGCACCATACAGCCAAAACAAAAAGCTAGCTGCAGGCGCCTTTTTATATATATAATTTTATAAGCGCTTAACTATTGTATTCGTTATGCATTTCTGAGGACAGACTGCGGCACATTCTCCGCAATTTGTGCATTTTTGCGGATCAATAACAGCCACATTATCCACCATGGCAATTGCATCAGAGGGACAAACCTTGACGCATTTCTGGCAGGAGATACAACCTACCTTGCAATTTTTTCTTGTCACAGCACCCTTATCATGGCTGTTGCATTTTACCGTGAAGCCCGACAGTACAGGGACTAGTTTAATAATTGACTTGGGACATTCGGCAACACATTTTCCGCAGCCTGTACATTTTTCCGCTATTATTGTTGCCAATCCGTTTTCTACAACAATAGCATCGAACGGGCAAACCTTCTTACAGCTTCCCAGACCTAAACAGCCATAATGGCATGCATCCATACCCCCGGCAAGAACATTTGCCGCATGACAATCCTCTATTCCCAAATAATTATACTTCATTTTCACATTATCACAATTGCCCTGGCATAAGACCCTGGCAACGTTTACATCAATGGAACCTTCGTCAACGCCCATAAAATCCGATATGGCATTGACTACTGCTATTCCTCCGACCGGGCAGCGGCTTGCGTGAACCCCTTCATTCACGATTGCTTCTGCCAATCCGTCACAGCCTGAATATCCGCAAGCACCGCAATTGGCGCCGGGAAGCATTTCTCTGACAGCCCCGACTCTTTCGTCAACCTTTACTTCGAAAACCTTTGAAGCATATGAAAGGCCTAACCCGAATGCGAGCCCCAGACCTGAAATTACAGCTACAGGAACTAATATACTCAATTATGTCACTCCCCTTTCTTAAGAAATAATTAAACCGGCAAATCCCATAAAAGTTATGGACACCAGTGATGCGGCAATGAGGGTTATCGGCATTCCCTTAAATGCCTCCGGAATATCGGCTGTTTCTAACCTTTCCCTTACACCGGAAAATAATATCAGTGCCAGGGTAAAGCCCAGACCTGCTGCAAAACCGAACACCACCGATTCAACAAATCCATAGTCCCGTTCAACAAAAATCAAGGCTGAACCGAGAACTGCACAGTTAGTTGTTATCAGGGGAAGATAAACTCCCAAAGCTTTATAAAGCGAGGGCATCAGCTTCTTCAAAACTGTCTCGACAAATTGCACCAATGCTGCTATTACAAGAATAAATGCTATCGTTTGTAAATACTCCAAATTATTTGGTTTTAATAAATAATGATTGGTGAGCCATGTTACGGCCTGTGAAAGGACAAGTACAAACACAACCGCTCCGCTCATGCCCAATGCGGTAGAAGTCTTTTTTGATACTCCAAGAAACGGGCAAATTCCCAGGAACTTAGTTAATACAAAATTTTCTACAAGCATTGCTCCTATCAGGATTGCAAATAATTCTTTCATTATGCTTCACCTCCGTTTGCTGCCTCACTGCAGCCGGGACAGCCGACTCCGCACCCGATCTCACATTCCTGACTTTCGCCTTTCTTCTTTTTCCTGGTTAATTGGTTAAACAAGGCAACCAGCAGCCCCATGACCAAAAATCCTCCGGGAGGAAGAATAAACATAATAGCAGGTTCAAAAAGATTGACTGTGACGGGTATCCCCATCCAGGTTCCTGCACCCAGAATCTCCCTGACAGAACCGATAACTGTTATTGCAATAGTAAAGCCTGCGCCCATGCCAATACCATCCAATACAGAAAGCAAAGGCCCGTTTTTTTGGGCAAACATCTCGGCGCGAGCAAAGATTATGCAATTTACAACAATCAAAGGGATATAAATACCCAATTGCTTATTGATTTCAGGTAAAAATGCCGCCATAAGCATCTGCACTATTGTAGTAAAACCGGCAATAACGGTAATATACGCCGGTATTCGAACTTTATCCGGTACTATTTTTCTGATCAGTGAAATAACCAGATTTGATCCTACCAAAACAAAGGTTGCCGCAGCTCCCATTCCCAGACCGTTTTTTGCCATTGTTGTTACGGCCAGAGAAGGACACATTCCAAGAAGAAGCCTGAAAGTAGGATTTTCATTTAATAAACCATTAAGTAAAACAGATAATCCTGTCTTTTTCTCAGCCATTTTATACACCCCCTGCCATTATACGTATAAGAGCCACCGCATCATCAATTCCTCTTGTTACTGCTTTTGATGTAACCGTAGCTGCAGTTATGGCTTGTATCTCGTTTTCATCATTCGGAACTCTTTTTACCACATTGAATGTTTTTTCGGGAGCCTTCCCCAGAAACTGGTCGGTAAAATTAGGCTCGGATGCCTTGGCACCTAAACCGGGGGTTTCCTGGTGGCTGGTTAAAGATACTCCTTTAATATTAAAGTCATTATCTATACCCACAAGCATTTTTATTTTTCCGCCATATCCGCTGGAAGAAACAGCGACAACATAGCCGATAGATTCTCCTTCCTTCTGTGCGATATACAGCTTTTCTATGGTATTACTTATATCAATTCCCTCGCTCTTGAGCAGATCAGCCGTTTGGGGATCCTGAAAACTATCGGCATCGATATATACGTTCTTCAGGTTTTCCTGTTCGGCAATTCTTGCGTTTTCGTCAATAATAGGCTTGGTTACTCCGTTTACATAAGCAAGAGCACCTGTAATAAAGGCGCATACCAGAAACAGGATAAAAGAAGGTTTTATTATTTCCTTAAACATGTGCATTACCTCCGAATCTTGCCGGTTTTGCATATCGGTCGATCATGGGCACGGCTACGTTCATAAGGAGAATGGCATACGATACTCCCTCCGGCATATTTGTGAATAACCTGAAAAGCATAGTTAAAAGGCCGCATCCGAATGCATAAATAACAGCACCTTTTTTAGTCATAGGACTAGTGGTGTAATCTGTGGCCATAAATATTGCGCCAAACATAAGCCCTCCGGCTAATATATGAAATAGCGGATTACCCGTAAAAATCCCTCCGGGTCCTATTACCCAGGCAAACAACCCCACAGTACCAACATATACCACGGGAATATGCCAGGTTATAACACCTCTAGCCAGAAGATAAATCCCACCGATTATAAGTGCTAATGTT
Organism: Acetivibrionales bacterium; assembly: GCA_050945655.1. GTDB lineage: Bacteria > Bacillota > Clostridia > DSM-8532 > DSM-8532 > DTU059. Next base: position 58,920 of record JBMNTI010000001.1, read on the forward strand.
GATGTTTCCCCTAATGAACCTCCAATGTTTCCGATGAACATATCAATAAGCCGGGGAAGCTCTCCCCCTCCTTTCAGAGTACCTAAAGGAGTCGCATATGATAATGCATCAACATCCGAAGCTTTTAACAATGGCTGTGTCCATGTAGTCATTCTCGCTCCGTAGGAAACAATAAGAAATGCCCGGGCAGCCAGTGCCGGATTAACAAAGTTTTGTCCCAAACCGCCAAAAAGCTGCTTGACAATAATTATTGCAAATAAAGAACCAACCATCGCCATCCAGAGAGGTAATGACGGTGGGAGGTTTAATGCAAGAATCAATCCCGTAACCGCGGCGCTGAAATCTCCGATGGTATTATTTCTTTTTAACGCTTTACGGGTGATATATTCAAAGCCTACACTAGAAACAACAGTTACAGCTATAAGTAATGCCGCTCTTAAGCCAAAGAAATAAATCCCTGCAAAGGCTGCGGGAATAAGTGCAATTATAACATCCAGCATCAGCCTTTGTGTAGTGACCTCACTCCTTACGTGCGGCGAGGAGTTCACATATAATGTATTCTCCAAAACGATTCCCCCTAATTGTATTTTCTGTTAAAAATATTACTGTTCCATGTAAATATTTATAATTAAATCCTGCGTTTAATTACCTTACTTCCTTGCCTTTCTGCGCAAGATATCCTTTCCCAATCTAATTGACTGTGTCAAGTGCCTTTTAGACGGGCATGTATAGGAACACGCACCGCATTCAATACAATCAACAACATTATATCCTTCAAGGTCATCATACAGATTAGCCTTAACCAATCTGTCGATTTCAAAGGGCATCAGATTCACAGGACAGACATTTACGCAGCGCCCGCATCTTATACACACATTTTCTTCCGGTATCTTTCCGTCTTTTTCGTTTAAAGCCAACAGGGCATTTGTATATTTCATAACAGGTATATCGGCTGAATACAGTGCCACCCCCATCATAGGACCACCCATTATCAGCTTCACAGGTTCTGATTTAAATCCTCCGCAAAAATCAAAGACCTCACCTACAGGTGTCCCAATCAATATTTCGACATTCTGAGGTGTTTTTACCGACGAACCATCCACCGTAACGCGTTTTTTAATTAAAGGCATACCGGTTTTTAAATATTCGGCAACAAATGATACACTGGTCACATTCATTACAAGGCAACCAACTTCCGACGGAAGCTTACCTGATGGAACCTCGCGCCCTGTCAGAGTTTTAATAAGCATTTTCTCTGCACCCTGCGGATATCGTGATTTCAGACTGTGAACAGTAATACCCTCTATGGATTCCACAGCTTTTGTAAGCTTCCTTATTGCCTCCGGCTTATTATCCTCGATACCTATCAAGGCTCTTGATATTCCGGTCCATTTAAGTACATGCTTTATCCCCTCAAGTATATTTGATGAATTCTCCATACACTCCCGATAGTCGGATGTAATATATGGTTCGCATTCGGCAGCATTTATAATAAGGGTATCAATCCTTGCATCTTTAGGCGGATTCAGCTTTACATGGGCAGGGAAACCTGCTCCGCCAAGACCGGTCAGACCTGAATCCCGTATAGCTTTTAAAAAGGATTCTTTACTATCAACCACCGGGGGTTTGACATCCTCAGAAACTTCCTGAAACCCGTCGGGTTTGATTTCAACACAAACTACCGGCTTGCTGCCGGAAATAATACGTTCATCCACAGAAACAACAGTTCCGGAAACACTTGAATGAATTGGCACTGAAACATATGCTTCGGAGTTCCCAAGCACCTGTCCTGCCTTAACAGTATCACCTTTTTTTACCAGCACCTGGCATGGTGCTCCAATATGTTGTACCATGGGAATCACAATTTTTTCCGGAATGCCCATTTTCACAGTAGTACATTCCATAGTAGTTTTTTTCTGGGATGGATGCACTCCACCTTTAAAATCTTGGAATTTCATTCAATCAACTCCATTAATCTAATAAAAAAACAATAATATTGAAAATAAAATAACTTAGTCGACCCTTAATATAATAACATAGCAATTGTGTTTTTAAAAGACTGAAAGATTGTTAAAAAACCTACAAACAGAGGGATACAGGGAATGGATAATGTATTAAGTATACACAATATGTCCAAAATATTTTTTTGTATAAAAAAGTATCTTAAAAAGGCTTGTGAATAGTGACAATTTTGTTTAGAATAAGAAACGGTTCTCTTTTTATTACTAAAGCAATAAAAAAATATATCTGGTATGAATTTATGTTTATTTCCCAGTGGCAGTATAAAATAAATCAAAAACATTGATAGCGAGAAACCCTTTATCAAATTATAAAAAACTGGATGATTTTGTGAAATTTTTAACTATATTACTGAAAGGAGCAAGAATAGTGAAAGTAATCTTTACAGAAACAGTACTAAGAGATGCCAACCAATCTCTCATTGCAACAAGGATGCCTTTCGAAGATTTTGAACCTATATTGGAAAAAATCGATGAAGCAGGCTACGCCTCTATTGAATGCTGGGGAGGCGCAACTTTTGATTCGTGTCTCAGATACTTGTCTGAAGATCCATGGGAACGGCTGCGAAAAATCAAGTCAAAGGTAAAAAAGACAAAACTTCAAATGTTATTAAGAGGCCAAAATTTATTGGGTTATAAGCATTATCCCGACGATGTGGTGAAAAAATTTGTCGAACTTTCCATCAAAAACGGTATGGACATAATCAGGATCTTTGATGCTCTCAACGATTTCAGAAATATTGAGGTTGCCGTTAAGGAGACACTCAAATGCGGCGGGCACGCACAGGGTGCAATTTGTTATACTTTAAGCCCAATACATAGTCTGGAGAACTATGTAAAGATGGGTAAAGTACTTGAAGAAATGGGTGTTAACTCAATCTGCATAAAGGATATGGCCGGAATTATGGGACCCCAGGAAGCCTATGATCTTTTTAAGGCTCTAAAGGAAACCGTAAAAGTCCCCCTGGTGCTTCATACACACTCTACCACGGGGCTCGGCCCCATAACCTGTGTAAAAGCTGTTGAAGCCGGCTGCGATAGTATTGATACTGCTATTTCAATATTCTCCGGCGGTTCCGCTCAGCCTGCCACCGAAACTTTAAATTATACGTTTAGACAGATGGGCTACGAGACAGGTCTTAATGAAAAAGTTCTTAAGGAGATTAATGACTTTTTCAGGCCGGTTAAAGATAAGTTCATTCAGTCGGGTGTTCTTGACCCCTACGTAATGGGAACAGAAACAGATGCACTTGTTTATCAGATTCCGGGAGGAATGCTTTCGAACCTCATCTCCCAGCTAAAACAGCAAAATTCGCTGGATAGGCTGGAGGAAGTTCTCCAGGAAACACCCATAGTCAGAAAAGACTTGGGTTATCCTCCCCTTGTAACACCTATGAGCCAAATCGTAGGCGTTCAGGCAGCCACCAATGTATTAATGGGCGAACGCTACAAAAATGTATCAAATGAGGTTAAGGCTTATTTTAAAGGCGAATACGGAAGGGCACCCGGCGAATTAAATCAGGATCTTGTTAATAAAGTCCTTGGGGATGAACAGCCTATTAACGGCAGATTTGCCGATACTATGGAGCCGTTGTTTGAAAAGACCAGGCAAGAACTTGGAAGCATGGCTGAATCTGACGAAGATGTACTTTCTTATATTGCTTTCCCCCAGATTGCGGAAAAATTCTTTAAGGAAAGAGAAGAAAGAAAGGCTTCGACCGTCAGATACTCAATTAGAAAAATATAAAAGGCGGTATGTTTATGTCATTTTTAGATAGCTTACTTATTTCCTTTTTCGGATTAGGATTAGTATTCGTTGTATTGATTGGTTTGAGCGCGGTCATTACTCTTGAATCAAAGGTATTTCGTTTTTTTAAAGCTCATAAAAAAGAAGCCGATACAAAAAGACCCGACAATCCTGCCATAAACACTGATGATATGGTGGATGCCGGCGCAGGAGATTTGAAATTAGTTGGGGTCGATGAAAGGACAGCGGCCATGATTATGGCTATAGTAAGTGACGAATCGGGTATCCCGCTTTCGGAGCTGCAGTTTAAAAATATAAAGGCATTGAATTAATAGCCTTGTTAGGAGGATTACAATGAAATATATCGTAACTATAAACGATAAGAATTATGAAGTTGAAGTTGAAAAAGGACAGGCAACTATTCTTATTACCTCTCAAGCCGCAGCGCCGGTTATTCAGACCCAGCCTGTGCCGGCAGCACCGGTAGCAGCTCCCGCACCGGCGGCAGCAGCTTCTTCTCCGGGCGGTATTTCCGGCGAAGCCATAAAGGCACCTATGCCGGGAACTATTCTGAGTATAAAAGTTTCGCCGGGAACATCAGTTAAAAAGGGTGATACTCTCGTTATTTTAGAAGCCATGAAGATGGAAAACGAAATTAGTGCCCCGCGCGACGGCGTGGTGTCTGAAGTAATAGTGACCACGGGAGCATCCGTATCAACAGGGGATGTTCTTCTGGCAATAAAATAGGGGGTAAAAATATTCATGACATACTCGTTAGGTGAAACAATAAATAAAATATGGAGTTTGTCGGGATTTGCCGCTATTACATGGCGGGAACTCCTGATGATAATAATTTCCTTTGTACTGATTTATCTTGCTATCGAGAAGAAGTTTGAGCCTCTTCTTCTGCTTCCCATCGCTTTTGGGATGCTTTTGGCAAATATGCCTATGACCGACCTTCTGGCCAAACCTCTTGGCGATCAGCCCGGAGGACTTCTCTATTACCTTTATCAGGGCATAGAATTAGGAATTTACCCGTCTCTCATCTTTTTAGGAATCGGAGCTATGACCGACTTTGGCCCTTTGATAGCAAGACCTTCAAGCCTGTTTCTGGGAGCCGCTGCTCAGCTTGGTATCTACATTGCATTTATGGTTGCAATAGCCTTAGGCTTCTTGCCTGAAGAGGCTGCCTCCATTGGTATTATAGGAGGTGCGGACGGCCCCACTGCAATTTGGCTTACATCGAAGCTGGCCAAGGATCTGTTGCCTGCCATAGCCATAGCAGCCTATTCATATATGGCTTTAATACCCATGATTCAGCCTCCTATTATGAGGATGCTGACTACCAGGAAAGAAAGAGAAGTCAAAATGGAACAGCTTAGAGAGGTTTCTAAACTGGAAAAAATCGTCTTTCCTATAATCGTTACCGTTCTATGTACGCTTCTTCTGCCGTCGGTGGCACCGCTCATAGGTATGCTGATGCTTGGAAATCTGTTCAGGGAATCCGGCGTAGTCGACAGAATTTCAAAAACCGCACAGAATGAGCTTATTAATATAGTCACCATATTCCTGGGAGTAACAGTAGGTTCAAAAGCAGTGGGGGAAAAATTCCTTCAGCCTGAAACACTTATGATTATCGGCCTTGGACTAACTGCATTCGCTTTCAGCACAGTGGGAGGCGTACTCCTTGGCAAGCTTATGTACTGGCTTTCAGGGGGTAACATCAATCCTCTCATAGGCTCAGCCGGTGTTTCGGCCGTACCTATGGCTGCCAGGGTATCTCAAATTGAAGGCCAAAAGGCTAATCCGGGCAACTACCTTCTGATGCACGCCATGGGACCGAACGTTGCAGGTGTTATCGGTTCGGCTGTTGCCGCCGGTGTATTATATGCGCTGTTTGGAAAATAAGATTTGTTTGTTTAAAGGGCTGTCTCAAAATAGGTAGGCAAATTCTTCGGCCATTTACGGCCTCAGAATGACGCGATACGTAATTTTTGGACAGCCCTTTTCTTATAATAAGGACTTTCTGTTTCAAATGATGGTAAGAATAATCAAATCAGCCCGAACAGCAAATCGCCATATGTCGGAATGGGCCATAGGTTCGCATCCATTAGATTCTCAAGCCTATCCGCATCTTTCCTGAGATCCTCCATAATCGGAATAACCATTTCCTTATAGGCTCTGGCCTTGATAAGAGAGTCGCCGGTCATTTTATCAAGAGTTTCAATAGAGTCATTAAGGGCATCGGCGTCTATCCTGAGACTTGATGTAAGAACCACAAGCTTGTCTAAAACGCTTTTTGTCGACTTGGAATCCGCTCCAGCAGAATTCAGAGCCGAAACCGTATCGGCAACGCGCTTTACATAGTAGAGCGCTGCCGGGAGTATCTGTCGGCTGATCATCTCGGCCATGGTCAGAGCTTCTATCCTTACTGTCTTTATATAGTTCTCCAGCTGTATTTCATACCTGGAGTGAACTTCAATAGGTGTTAGCACACCGGTTCTTTTAAACAATTCTATATTTTTTTCCTTAATTAAGGCCGGGATTGCATCCACTGCTGTTTTTAAGTTAGGCAAACCTCTTTTTTCGGCTTCGGAAACCCATTCCTCCGAATAATTGTTGCCGTTGAATATTATACGCTTATGGTTTTGAATAATATCTTTAACCACACAATATACCTCAGTCTGAAAATTAGATGCCTGTTCAAGCCTGTCGGCAATCTGGTTCAAAGAATCTGCTACTATCGTATTTATTATAAAATTGGGAGTTGCTATGGATTGAGATGCCCCCACCATTCTGAACTCAAATTTATTTCCCGTAAAAGCAAAGGGTGACGTTCTGTTTCTGTCGGTTGTATCCTTTGGCAGTATAGGCAACGTCAAAACACCTGTTTCAAGGGTTCTGCAGCTCCCGTTATTCTTTGATACACCTGTTTCGATTTGCTCAAAGACATTTGTCAGCTCCTCACCTAAATAAACCGAAACAATTGCAGGAGGTGCTTCATTTGCACCCAATCTATGGTCATTCCCTGCCGATGCAACCGAAAAACGCAATAAGTCGGCATATTCATCAACTGCCATGATTACTGCACACACAAATATAAGGAACTGAGCATTATCAAGTGGAGTTACGCCCGAATCCAGCAGGTTTCTTCCTTCGTCGGTAGAAAGGGACCAGTTATTGTGCTTGCCCGAGCCGTTTACCCCTGCAAAGGGTTTTTCATGCAGCAGACAAGCCAGGCCGAGTTTGTCGGCAACGCTTTTCATAACCTCCATTGTCAGCTGGTTATGATCTGTAGCTATATTAGCCGTAGAGTATACCGGAGCCAGCTCATGCTGGGCGGGGGCTGCCTCATTATGCTTTGTCTTAGCTGTTACCCCCAGCTTCCACAGCTCGACATCAAGCTCGTGCATAAACTGGGATACTCTGTCTTTCAGATTGCCGAAATAATGATCGTCAAGCTCCTGACCCTTGGGAGGCTTTGCGCCGAATAGTGTTCTTCCCGTATAAATAAGATCCTTCCTTTTCATAAAGTATTCCTTGTCAACCAAAAAATACTCCTGCTCGGCGCCCATAGTTGTTATAACATTCTTTGTATTTGTATCCCCAAATAGCCGCAATATTCTCAGGGCAGCTTTTGAAATTGCCTCCATCGATCTTAAAAGAGGGGTCTTAAGATCCAATGCTTCTCCCGTATAAGAGCAAAACGCCGTAGGTATGAACAATGTTCTGTCCCTTACAAATGCAGGGGAAGTACAATCCCATGCGGTATAACCCCTGGCTTCAAAAGTTACTCTCAAGCCGCCCGACGGAAAGGATGACGCATCAGGCTCACCCTTAATAAGTTCTTTGCTTGAAAACTCCATAATGGCTCTTCCGTCGCTGGTAGGGGTAAGAAAAGAATCGTGCTTACCTGCGGTAACACCTGTCATCGGCTGAAACCAATGAGTATAGTGTGTGGCTCCCTTTTCTACCGCCCAGTCCTTCATAACACACGCAACTACCTCGGCAACCTCCGGATCCAGCGGCAAGCCCAGATTAATGGTTTCTTTCAATTTATTATAAGTAGCTTTCGGAAGCCGTTCCCGCATTACAAAATCATTAAAGACATTTATCCCAAATATATCAGAGCTAAATACACTCATGCCTTTTTCCATTCTTAGTCCCCCTCAATATGCAAAGGGCGTTTATTATCCCTAAAACGCCCTAGATATTCAAACCGCAATTATTTTAGAATAGTATAACAGATGCGGTTTTTAGCGTCAATTTGCATTATTAATTAATATATCGGCTAAATTCGATATAAATTATTATATATTTGTGCTAAAAAATACTATGAGTAAAAATTAACCTTTTTATCAGCAATTTTTAATTAAATTCTTATATTATTTAAAAACCGGGTCTATATAATATTAACATATAGTAATTATGATCCGCCTCTCTTCTTTGGAAGACATTACGGATACTACGAAAATATATTAACGGAGGAATAAAGTATGTATAATTCTTTCATGTCGTTCAGGGATGCGTTTATAAACAGATTCGGCTCGGTTCTGGGATATGTGCTTATGGTTTTTTGCATGCTTGTTACCCTTTCGCTAACCATATTCCTGATAAAATTCTTTTTCAAAATAGCAGCGGGCCTTCTGATAGCTTGTTGCGTACTATACGGAATCTACAAGCTTAGGGAGCTTATAAAAAAGAGATAAATCACAGGGAGTTTTTCAGCTCCCTGGCAAGTATTTCCCTTACCTGGGACGGATCTCCCCTTCCCTTTAATGCTGCCATGGCTTTACCCATCAAAAATGTTACCGCTTTTTCTTTTCCGGATTTATAGTCACCAACGGCTCTGGGATTCCTGGTGATTGCCTCCCTTACCGCTTTGACGATAAGACCTTCATCTCTTTGAACCTTAAGGTCTAATCGTTCAATTATTTTTTCAGGACACTCCCCTGTTTCAAGCAGTACGTCAATAACCTGTATAGCCGAAGCGTGTGTTATGTCGCCCTTTTCCAGTAAGCTCAAAATTTGTCCGAGATTATCACCATTTATATATGAATTGATTATTTCCGCACCCTTTTCGTTTATCCTTCTCATAATATCAGTCATGATCCAGTTGCTTGCAAGCTTTGGTTTGCCGCATATTTGGGATGCCCTTTCAAAAATATCGGCAAGTTTTTTATTTAATGTTATCAGAGCTGCGTCATATTTCGGGATTCCAAGCCGGGTTACATATCTTTCCCTTCGCTCCCGGGGAAGCTCAGGTATACCCGACCTGATTGCATTAATAAAGTTTTCGTCAATGCATACGGGAGGCAGATCAGGTTCGGGGAAATACCGGTAATCCATTGCTTCTTCCTTGCCGCGCATTATGAAACTCTCACCCTTATTGTCATCCCACCTTCTGGTTTCCTGAAAAACTTCCCCTCCTGAGTCCAGTATCCGTGCCTGCCGCTCAGCTTCCTTCCGGGCGGCTCTTTCAACTGCTCTCATGGAGTTTAAGTTCTTAATTTCAGTTCTTACTCCAAATTCTTGGATCCCTTTCGGCTTAAGCGACAGGTTTACATCTGCCCTCAAGGAGCCCTCCTGCATTTTGCAATTCGAAACCCCGGTGTACTCAAGTATAGACTTTATTTCTTCAAGGAGAATCTTAGCTTCTTCCGGGGACCTTATGTCAGGTTTGGTGACAATCTCAATAAGCGGTACTCCGCACCGGTTATAGTCAATCAAAGAATCCTCTTTGGAAGAACAATGGATGAGCTTTCCCGCATCTTCCTCAATATGAATGCGTTCTATCCCAATCTTTTTGGTTTCCTCACCAACATCTATATCCACATAGCCGTCATAGCAAATCGGTAAATTATACTGGGTAACCTGATAAGCCTTCGGCATATCGGGATAAAAATAATTCTTGCGGTCAAACTTGCTGAACAATGCTATCTTGCATTGCATGGCCAGTCCTGCTTTAATCGTGTATTCCAATGCTTTTTTATTCAGAACGGGCAAAGCACCGGGCATTCCGAGACATATGGGACAACATCTTGTATTCGGCTCATCGCCGAACTCATTCTTGCATCCGCAGAAAAGCTTAGAGCTTGTTTTTAGCTCTGCGTGGATTTCCAGGCCGATTACAATATCGTACTCCATCATATGTCCTCCTGATTCGTTATTAAGGTGCCGGGATGATCAAGAATATTGATATCGTATTCCATCATATGTCCTCCTTATCCGTCTGGATTTCAAGCCTTCCCATTTCTTTTTCAATGTGCCTGCCCACTTTAAGAAGGAGCTTTTCACTAAAGGGTTTGCCTATTAGCTGTATTCCCACCGGCAACCCATTGCTGTCTTTGCCGCAGGGTACCGAGAGGGCAGGGATTCCGGCCAGGTTTACTCCGACTGTATAAATGTCACTCAGATACATCGTCAGGGGATTTTTTGTTTTTTCTCCTAATTTGAAGGCTGTTGTGGGATATGTCGGTGCGGCTATAACATCGTATTCTCCAAATATTTCATTAAACTCCCGGGCAATCAAAGTCCGAACTTTCAACGCCTTTCCGTAAAGATCGTCCTGATATCCCGAACTCAAAGCATAGGTGCCCAAAAGGATACGTCTTTTTACCTCCCGGCCAAAACCCTCTGCCCTTGAAAGCCGATACAGTTCCGATACATCCTCTGCTTTTTCGTTCCGACATCCATACCGTATCCCGTCATACCTTGCCAGATTGGAACCGGCTTCTGAAGAAGAAATAAGGTAATAAGCAGGAATCGCGTTCCTTATTGACGGAAGTGAACAATCGTGCAAAACGGCTCCGTCTGATTCCAGACGTTTTAATGTGTCGCTTATACAAGCAACGATATCTTCACTCAATCCAGAATCAAAAAATTCATCGGGCAAAGCAATTTTCAGTCCGTCAACCCTGCTTTCCAAACCTTCCAGATAATCTTCCGAAGATCTTTTTACCGATGTGGAATCCAAAGGATCGTGTCCGGTTATTATGTTCATAATAAGGGCACAGTCTGTTATGTCCTTAGATATGGGGCCAATTTGCTCCAACGATGAGGCGAAGGCAACTAAGCCAAACCTGGAGACTAACCCATAGGTAGGTTTAAGGCCTACAACACCACAAAAGGAGGCCGGCTGCCTTATGGATCCGCCGGTATCGGAGCCCAGAGCGAATGCGGCAAGATTCGCGGCAACTGCAGCCGCAGAGCCTCCGCTTGAGCCCCCGGCCACATGCCCGGTATTCCATGGATTATGAACAGGTCCAAAAGCAGTGTATTCTGAAGAGCTCCCCATTGCGAACTCATCCATGTTCAGCTTGCCCAAAAGCACTGCCCCGTTCTCCCGGAGCTTCTTATATACCGATGCCGAATAAGGAGGAACATAATTTTCAAGCATTTTTGAAGCGCAGGTCGTCCTGATATCTTTTGTGCAGATATTGTCCTTTATCCCCATGGGAATACCGCACAGATATGAAATATCCTCCTTTTTATTCAGAAGCTTCTGTGCTTCTTCGGCAGTTTTAACAGCCTCATTTCCACAGATAGTCACATAAGCGTTAATATCGGGATTTTTCGCTTTGATTTTATTCAGATATTCATAGACCAGCTCTACAGCCCCAATTTTCCTGGTTCTCAGCAATTGGGCTGTTTCCATTATTGTTTTCGTACATACATTCATGACAGCTCTACCACCGCAGGTACTTTATAATAGCCGTTTTCAGAAACGGCTGCCTTACTGATAAGCTCACTTCTAATATTTCTGTTATTCGCATTATCTTCCCTGAATACATTGCTTATGTGCAGAATATGTTCCATCGCCTTAGCATCATTCGTATCGAGGTTTTTTATCTCCCCCATATATTTAATGACTGCATCCAGTTCGGCAGCATAATCTTCAAGCTCATTTTCATCAATGTGGATAGCCGCAAGATCGGCAATCTTTCTGACAGTATCTATATCGACCATGTAAAATCCTCCTTTATTCAGGCTTTATCCGCCAGACTATGCAAACTGTTTTAATTTGCAGGTTATAATATTTGATTATGCAACCGTTAATAAGCGGCGTGCTTGCTGCGATTTAAAGCGAAGCATAGATTGCGTAGCGAGCGCGACTGGAAACAGGATGTTGGAGATGGAGCGCTAAATCGCAGCAATCAACAGCCGCTAAGCTTGCATAGATTTGATACTATTGATAATTTTCACACAATCTGTTGCCTGATTGCTCATACTGTTTCGACCCGGTTTCTTCCTGCGTTTTTGGCAATGTAAAGGGCTGTATCGGCTCTTTTTAGTATATCATCAATCATATCGCCTTCCTGGTATGAAGTTACCCCAAAACTAATTGTTACTTTCCCAATATCCCCGAATTCATGTTTTTCTACGGTTTTACGGGCTCTTTCGGCAGTTAAGACAGCTTCCTTTATATTTTCATCCGGGAGCAGGATAGTAAACTCCTCCCCGCCTATTCTGGAAAGCACATCGGATTTCCGCAATACTCTCCGTACGATATTGTTAAGTGTTATAAGTACTTCGTCTCCGGTACTGTGCCCGTATGTATCGTTAATATTTTTGAAATGATCTATATCGAACATAACAAGGCTGAATGCAGTATTCTTTCGTTCTGCTCTTAGAATCTCCCTTTTCAGGAATTCAATAAAGTATCTCCGGTTATGAGCCCTGGTTAAGTGGTCATAAACCGCAAAAGATTCTAAATTATCATATACATATTTTTTAATTATAAAAATGAGTACCAGAGCAAAAACAAGTCCCAACACTAAAAAAACAATTGGGAGTATAAGATAGTCAATCTTGTTTTCCGCAATATATTGGGTTTCAAGAATCGCCTTGTCTGCCATTTCCCAGCATTCTTCGCTGGCTTCTATCAAAAGCTTCCGGTTGTTTTCACCGGGGTTGCTCCTGTACTTTGAAGAAGCTTCTTTTACTTCTTCCCACTTTTCCCTGGTTTCATTGAGAAATGGTGTGTTTAGATTTTTATAGATTTCAAAAAGATTTTCTATTTTATCAGATATATGCTCATTCTCACCACTAACAAGCTCCAGCTTTGTATATCTCTGAACTGAGCCTCTTATGGTCCCCAGATTGTTTATTATTTCGGCATCCCCTGCTACCATACCTTTATATCTTTGAAACAGGAAAATATTTGTGCCATTAAACAATATCAATATAATAATTATTACAAAGATAAACCCGGATCGTCGTTTCATATCCACCTCAATATTGCAAAATATATCATATACTCTTTATACCACAAATAGCTGTCTATACAAGGGGACGGCAGGCTGTGCGAAAACTATTTTAATATGTAGGTTATAATAATTGATTATGAAATCATAAATAAGCGGCGTGGTTGCTGCGATTTAAAGCGAAGCATGGATTGCGTAGCGAGCGCGACTGGAAACAGGATGTTGGAACGGAGTGCTAAATCGCAGAAGATCCTTCGCTGACGCTCAGGATGACAAATGTCAGATACAGCCGCTAAACTTTCATAGATTTAATCGATGGATGGTTTTCGCACAGCCTGAAGGTTCAGATGTCTTAACAGCTTATCTTGTCGAGAACCTTGCACCTATAAACTCTCACATCTCACTCGTATCTAACCCGTGCGGCACGCATGATATCGGCTAAAGGTTCCATAAATTAATCAATTTCTCTGTTTTGATATTTCGAACATAATCAGTGCTGCCGCGACTCCTGCATTAAGTGATGAAGTTTTACCCTTCATAGGTATTCTCACTATCATATCACATTCGTCTTTTACCAGCCGGCCTAAACCTTCTCCCTCACTTCCGATAACAAGGGCAATTGGCCCTGTAAGGTCGGCATCGTAGTAATTTGATTCCCCATCCATATCGGCGGCAATAATCCATAAGCCTTCAGCCTTTAGATTTCTTAATGTCTGGACAAGGTTTGTAACCCGGGCTACCGGAACATATTCCAAAGCCCCTTCGGCTACTTTTGCCACCGTGGCATTCAAAGTTGCCGAACGCCGCTTAGGCAGAATTATGCCATGGACTCCCGCACATTCGGCACTTCTGATTATTGAACCCAAATTGTTGGTATCGGTAATACCGTCAAGAACAAGCACGAATGGCCTTTCTCCCTTTTCACCTGCTATCTTTAGAATATCATCGACTTCTGCGTAATTCTTTGCGGCGACCTCAAGAATTACTCCCTGATGAATTCTGGTTCGGGATATGGAGTTGAGCTTATTTTTTTCAAAATATTGGATTGGAATATCTCTTTCTCTGGCAATTGCTATGATTCTTAAAATAAACGTGTCCGTACTGTCCTTCTCGACAAATAGTTTATTAACGGGACGGCCTGAACGCAATGCTTCAAAAACAGAGTTTCTGCCTTCTATTCTGTCTTCTCTTTCAAAGTTATCTTTTGTGTCGGATAGGTCAAAACTTCTTTTTATTTCTATTTCCTCTCTTTTACTCCGGAATTCATCCCTTTTATTTGCAGACGAACGTTGGGTTCCTTTTACACCCGAACTCTTTCCGGCGTTTTTTTTTCCTGATCCATATTTGCCGGTGCTCCGCTCGGCGCTCTTTCTTTGTCCTCCCTTGCCGCCTTCCTTAGTCCTTAATACTTTTTTTGATCCTGATTCACTCTTTCTCATTCTTTATCTCCATTCCGGGAGCCTCAATAATATTGGCCGCCTGCTCCATCAAGTAATACAGTCTATCTCTCTGGCGCGTTAAATACAGGTAACCTAATAACGCCTCTAATGCCGTAGCATATTTGTAGTCCTGAACATCGGCATTCTTAGGTATAGTTGTAGATTTTGTGTTTCTACCCCGCCTGAAAATATATGCTTCTTCCTCTGTAAACTCATTCATTAAAGCCTTTGATATTTTTGCCTGAGAAGAAGCTTTAACATATTCGGTAGATAAAATATGCAATTTGTGAGAAGTACCTTTATTTTTCATTATTAATCTTTCCCTGATGAAAAGATTAAATACCGCATCGCCAATAAAAGCAAGAACCGCAGGCTGCATAAGCCTTGCTTCATCCGGCATTTCTAAATACAAACAGATCGCCTCCGGATTTCTTCATTATATTGAAATCAATTATACCCAATTATACCCTATAGAATTAAAGGGTGTAAACGGATTATTCCTAAACATAAGGCCAATAGACACAGTGAAAAATTAATATGGTTACAGAAGCTCCCAAAGAGACGGTATTTGAATGAAAGGCAAATAGTCTCTCCAGCCCAGCAATAATGAAAATATGAGATGAAGCAACGGAACTGCCACAATACCGAAAGCGAAATATTTCAGAGTTTGCTCACTTTTCATCTTCAATGAAAGGGGAGGTAAGAATATGGTTAAAAGAATGAGCAGTGTATACTGCAGAATTACGGGAAGCTTTAATATCCCGTTGTAACGGCTGATAATAAAGCTCCCGTACACAGTTAACATGCCGATTATATTGATCAGGAAGGATTTAGACTTAAACTGGCTTCCCATAGCAAATCTAACAACGCATAAAAATGCCATATATGTAACGCCCGCCATTATAAGAAACCGAAATGCCTGATCCATTATCCTTCACTCCTCTATTTTACGACAATATTGACCAGACAGCCCTTGACAACGATTACTTTTATAATATGTTTCCCTTCCAGATATTGTGCCGAACGGGGATCATTCTTGGCAATTTCTTCGATTTCTTTACTGTCGGAATTGGCAGGCACATTTATTCTAAATTTAATTTGTCCGTTAAACTGAACTGCAAGCTCCACCTCATCTCTCTCAAGAGCTTTTTCGTCGTATTCAGGCCAACATTGGTTAAAGATTGACTCTTTTTCTCCGATTTTCTGCCACATCTCTTCGGCAAAATGAGGCGCAAATGGAGATAGCAGTTTCAATAGATCCTTTAGTGTTTCCTCAATCAAAGATCTATTCTTAACGGTAAGTAAATCGTATTTATAAATTGCGTTAACCAACTCCATGAGCCTTGCTATTGCCGTATTGAACTGGAACTGATCGGTATCCTGGGTAACACTTTTTATAGTGTTATGCCGAACAAAATTAAGCTCTTTCTCATCGGCTCCCATAGTGTTTGTCGATGATTGTCCTCTTTCTGAAATCTGCTTTTCAATAATTCTATCAATACGGCCGATAAAGCGATCTATTGCTTTGATTCCGTCATCGCTCCATGGTCCTCCCTCTATATAGGCAAAGCCAAATGCCAGGTACATCCTGAAAACATCCGAACCGTATTTCCCGATATACTCGTCGGGAGTTACCGTGTTACCTCTGGACTTGGACATTTTTTGCCCGTCTGCTCCCAGAATAGTGCCTTGATGTATTAATGAAAGGAATGGTTCATCAAAATTCAGATATCCCATATCCCTTAACGCCTTTGTTACAAATCGTGCGTAAAGTAGATGCATAGCCGCATGCTCCGCACCACCGACATATTTGTCAACAGGAAGTATTTTATTTATCCATTCCGGGTCAAACGCCTGTTTATCGTTCTTATTATCCGGATATCTTAAATAATACCAGCTTGAGCAGACAAAGGTGTCCAACGTATCCGAATCCCTCCTGGCATGGCCGCCGCAGGCGGGACAAGCTGTATTTATAAACTCCTCGCACTTGGCAAGAGGAGACTCTCCGTCGGGAGTAAATACCACGTTGTACGGAAGCTCTACCGGCAGTTGGTCTTCGGGAACCGGAACAATACCGCATTTATCGCAATGAATGATTGGAATGGGCGCACCCCAATAGCGTTGCCTTGAAACAAGCCAGTCCCTGATGCGATAGGTAACCTTCAGCTCCCCCTTATTCTCTTTTGCGAGCTTATTAACAATGGCCAACCGGCCTTCCTCCGACGAAAATCCGTCGAACTCGTCGCTTCCGGTTAAAATGCCATCCTCTGTAAAAGGAAGGTTGTCATCAATACCTTCTTTTCCCTTAATAACGCGAACTATATCAAGTCCGTATTTCGTGGCAAATTCATAATCCCGCTCGTCGTGGGCAGGCACAGCCATAACGCAGCCTGTACCGTAACCTGCAAGAACATAATCGGCTACCCATATCTGAACTCTTTTGCCGGTAAGGGGATGAATAGCATACGCTCCGGTAAACACACCGGTTTTTTCCCGGGTCGTTGAAAGCCTATCTATTTCCGAAATCTTATTAACCTGTTTGCGATATTCATCTACGGCATTTTTATACCCGGGAGTTGTTATTATATCCACTAGCTCATGCTCAGGAGCCAGAACCACATAAGTAACACCATAAAGCGTATCGGCACGAGTTGTAAACACGTCGAAAGCCATATCGTCCCTGCCCTCGACTTTAAACCTTATTTGCGCGCCTTCGGAGCGACCTATCCAGTTAACCTGTATTTTCTTTGTTTTTTCCGGCCAATCCAGGTCGGGCAAACAATCCAAAAGTTCTTGGGCATATTCGGTGATTTTAAAGAACCATTGGGTAAGATTCTTTTTGGTTACTTCACTGTTACAACGCTCACAGGCTCCATCCACAACTTGTTCGTTGGCTAGAACAGTCTTACAGCTTGGGCACCAATTAACCGGAGCATTTTTTCTGTATGCCAAACCCTTTTTATACAGCTGCAGGAAAAGCCACTGGGTCCATTTGTAATATCCGGGAGCACAGGTCACCACTTCATAATCCCAATCGAAGGTAGCACCCATTTCTTTTAGCTGCCGTTTCATAGTTTCGATATTTTGCATAGTCGAGTCCTTTGGATGAATACCGGTCTTAATTGCATAGTTTTCGGCAGGAAGCCCGAAAGCATCAAACCCCTGAGGGTGAAATACATTATAACCCTGCATCCTCTTCATTCTTGCCCAGGAATCGGTAAGCCCGAAATTATACCAATGGCCTACATGAAGCTTTGCGCCTGACGGATAAGAAAACATTTCAAGACAATATAGCTTTTTATCAAGCTTATTGCGGCCAAATCTATATAATTCGTTTTCTTCCCATATCTTCTGCCATTTAATATCGATTTCCCTTGAATAACTCATTTCTATAACCTCCGATAATTTGAATCCCGAATTCAGCGGCGCTTAGAGAGCAACAAGTCTTCCATCCTGCCAAAGTCTCTCCAGACCATAGTATTCTCTGTCTTCTTCATGGAAAATGTGAGCTACTATATCACCGTAATCCAAAAGTATCCACCTTGCATGACTATATCCTTCTATTCGTAAAGGCTTTAATCCGTTTTCCGACAGCTTTTTAACCAATTTATCGGTAACAGCTTTTACATGAGTATCAGACGTACCGGTTGCTATTACAAAATAGTGGGCTATAGTTGTCAGCTCATGGATATCGATTGCTTTAATATCCTTAGCTTTACTATCCTCCATTGCATCAATAAAAAGATTCAGTTTTCCGTTCCCATTTTCCATAGGCAATTAATAATCCTTCCTTTCACACAGCGACCTATGAGAAATTTATACTACATAGTATAAATTACTCATAAGCCAATAACAAGCTTTTTAATAGCACAACCACTAAGCCGGCTCTTATATGCTTATGAAAACCTTGCAATTGCTTACTACAGCTCTTTGGCCGCCTTTCTATTTTTCCCAGCGGGCATAATTGCCGCAAGGCAGTATTATTGCCGAATCTGCAACCGGCAACCCTACCTCTCCGCAAGAAACACGACCGCCGAATTTTCTCCTTAAACTAAGCTCAAGCATATTAGCCGAAACCCGGGGTGAAAAACCCGCAGTATAAGAATTCAAGAGGAAAAACAAGGGGGTTTGGCACATTACCTCCTTTAATGTATCTACAAGCGTGAATAACTCATCCTCAAGCTTCCATAGCTCACCATTGGGGCCTCTTCCATAGGAAGGCGGATCCATAATAACCGCATCGTAATAACGGCTCCGCCTTATCTCTCTTTTGACAAATTTCATGCAGTCATCCACAATAAAACGTACCGGCTTATCCGAAAGTTTTGATAATGCAACATTTTTCTTTGCCCATGCCACCATACCCTTTGAAGCATCCACATGACATACCGATGCCCCTGCTGCGAGACAGGCACATGTGGCGCCTCCTGTGTAAGCAAACAGGTTGAGAACCGAAACCGGTCTTTTCGCATCGGTTATTTTTTTTGCCATCCAGTCCCAATTAGCAGCTTGCTCCGGGAAGAGGCCGGTATGCTTGAATCCTGTAGGCTCCACATTGAATGTCAAATTTTTATAATTTATGATCCAATTTTGTGGGATACTGATTTTATACTCCCACTGTCCGCCTCCGGATTTACTTCTGTGATAATGGGCATGCACGTCTTCGCGTATCCCTGGTTTCGTCCAGGGCCATATGGCCTGAGGATCAGGCCTTCTTAATATGATGCCGTTCCAGCTTTCCACTTTTTCCCCGTCTCCTGCATCCAGAAGCTTATATTCAGTCCATTGATCAGCAATTATCATTTACTTATTCTAAACCTTTCAGTATGTATTTATAACTCTATAACGTGAGCTTAGTATTTCAGCTTCGACAGACTGTGCGAAAACTATTAATAGTATTAAATCTATGCAAGTTTAGCGGCTGTAGATTGCTGCGTTTTAGCGCTCCATCTCCAACATCCGGTTTCCAGTCGCGCTCGCTACGCAATCCTTGCTTCGCTTTAAATCGCAGCAACCACGCCGCTTATTTGCGATTGCATAATCAAGTATTATAACCTACATGTTAAAACAGTTTTCGCACAGTCTGTCTGGTTCATCAAAGCATCCCCATGAATTGGAGAATTTTTTGTCCTATATTATTATTCAGCAGCATCAATCCCAGTCCGGTATACACAATGCCGATCATTAACAGCCCGGGAAGACCGACTAACATGCCTTTTGCGCTGCCCCGAACCATTTCCGGCTTTTCAAAAGTCTTTTTTGTCATTGCCCTGAGTATGATAATCAACCCGAATATTACTATAACACTAAACAGAAGGACACCGGCGAACACTGCCGCCATTACTGCCAGAAGCTGTTCCAATGTCATATTGTATTGCTCGGCAAGTTGTAAAAACTCCGGAATGTCGAATGGGTCTGTCACTACCTGGGTGCCCTGTGCCTCCGAACCGGCCATAAAGTTTGCAAGAAGCGTCAATAAACCGTTATTACTGAAATGAAGAATCATTCCGTTAAAAATTGAGCCGGTACGATATACCACATATGCTGCCAAAAACCCGATCAAGGTTTGTGCTGCCAAACGTTGAAAGTCAAAATGAAACAATCCGAATAAAAGGCCGCTTAAAAAAATCGACCATCCTGCACCGATCCTTTCGATTCCTCTTTGTATCATTCCCCGGAAGAGCAATTCCTCGCACACCGCTGGTAGTACTCCAACTAATAACAGCGATACAATAAGATTCTTAGACATGAGTTCGGTTACAGCTCCTCCGATATATACTCTCCCGAAAATACCCTTAACAGACAAAAGGCCGATAAATCCGGCGCAAAATCCCGCAACGACCATAACCGGGCTTATAACAATCATAAGAAACACTTCAGAAAGTTTCGGGGCTTTAAGACGGAATGTTTCTTTAATGTTATATTTTCTGATAACTGCTAATAAAAATGGCGGAGCAACTAAGAATAGAATTTGGGAGAGTACAAGCTTGACACCTATGGGAATGTTAAACGTTCCCATATACCGGGAGGCATATACATAGTAAATAGCAACAAAAGTATACAGCAAGCCTGAATCAAAAGGCACCGGCAGCTTTTTTTGTTCATTGATATCAACTGTTTCCATATTATCCTCTCATATTTTTTACTTTATCTTTTTTACTTTTGAGGGCGGCCAAATAATGAATGATGCTTTACCTTCAAAAGAATGTATGCTTACGCATCCAAAATGGCGACTGTCCTTTGACATTTCTCTGTTATCACCCATAACAAAGAAATGATTATCCGGCACCGTAAGAGGGTACTCCATATTGCCTTTGGATGTCTTACCTAAAACATATGCCTTATTCTCTATTTCTCCGTTAACGTAGACTTTACCGTCGTCATCAATTTCTATGATATCCCCTGGAAGCCCGATAATACGCTTAACATAACGTTCATTGGTAAATTTGTCTCTTCCGGTCAATGAGTCTCTTAAATCTGTAAGTTTTACGCCGATGGCATCCCATATACCGTGATATTCTTTCCCGCCGGCCAAAAACAGTACGATATCACCTCTGGCAAATTCATGGGGCTTATTGGCAAAGCGGTTATAATATACAATGTCGCCTTCAATCAATGTATTCCTCATAGAAATCTGGTTTACAGTGGCTGTGGTGAATACCGTCAGATTAAGGCCAAACACGATAGTAAATATCACAACTATTGTGAGCAGTATACCAACTATTTCCCTAACTATTTTTCCTTTTCGCATTCAAAAACGCTCCAATTAATTTACTTTAAAACTTATTATTAAATTATATCATAAGCTCAGCCATAGCAATATCTTGCTATGTGCCGTCGCAAACGCATCGGATGCGCGGTAGACGAGCTGCTTAACAAACTGTGCGAAAACTGTTTAACATGAAGGTTATAATATTTGATTATGCAATTGTAAATAAGCGGCGTGGTTGCTGCGATATAAAGCGAAGCATGGATTTAGTAGCGAGCGCGACTAGAAACCGGATGTTGGAGATGGAGCGCTAAATCGCAGAAGATCCTTCGCTGACGCTCAGAATGACAAATGTCAGCTACAGCCGCTAAATTTGCATACATTTAATACTATTGATAGTTTTCGCAAAGTCTGTTAATGATACAAGGTTCTCGGGTACCCGTTCGAAACCTTGGATTTCGATAACGGGTGAGGTTATTATATCATAATAACAGATGTTGCATAATGGTCTTGCATCAAACAAAAAACAATGGTAGCATACAATTATACAGTAATATTAAAGGAGTTGAGATTTCTAATGCCTGACCCTTACCCGGATAAGTCGGATATAGGTGATTATCTAGAAAACAGCGATATAATAGATTCTGACCACCCGTTGGTGGCACAAATTGCAGAACAACTTACAAACGGTCATAAAGACAATCTTTCTAAAGCGCGAGTTATTTATAAATTTACAAGAGACCACATCTTTAATTCTTTCGATATTAACGCAACCAGTGTAACTATAACAGCTTCTGAGGTGTTGGACAAAGGTCATGGAGTATGTTTCGCCAGGGCTCATCTTCTTGCCGCCCTTATGAGAGCTTCGGGCATACCTGCCGGCTTCTGCTATCAAATCCGCTATTATAACGATTTAGAGAGGCTCGTTGCTCATGGATTCAACGGAGTATATATACAGGAATTAGATAACTGGGTGCGCATTGATGCCAGTATGCATGTAGATGCCGATGACTGGAATTTTGATCCGTTCAAGGATTCTACGGTAAGGAGCGTACAGGAAGATATCGGAGAATCCGACGACTATATCGTCTACCATTCCCCCAGCAAGAAGCTGCTAAAAGCCATGTATGTTTCGGACACATTGGAAGAGTTCATAAATCTTATACCATCCGAAATATGATACTATCCGCCTAGTCTGGCATGTGCCAGCTCAACAACATCCGGGACTATAATCTCAGTTTCTTTTACTATGTCCCCGTTTACTAAATAAAGCAAATACTCAATATTTCCTTCGGGACCGGTTATAGGAGAAAATGAGAGGCCTGCAACAGAGTATCCAATGTGCAGCGAGGATTCCATGATTGAATCTAAAACTTCCTCATGAACCTTAGGATCCTTTACCACTCCCTTTTTCCCTACCTTGCTTCTTCCCGCCTCAAACTGAGGCTTCACAAGGCAGACCGCTTTGCCGTAAGGCTTCAGCAACGCTTTTAATGGCGGAAGAATAAGCTTCAGGGATATGAAAGAAACATCGGCTGAGCCAAAGTCTATAGGCTCGCTTATTTGTTCTTTGGTAACATAGCGGAAATTAGTACGCTCCATGCATACCACCCTGGGATCATTTCTGAGCTCCCAAGCCAGCTGTCCGTATCCTACATCCACCGAGTATACTTTTTTCGCGCCGTTCTTTAGCATCACATCGGTGAAGCCGCCGGTCGACGCCCCCACATCCACGCATGTAAGGCCGTTCAGATCTATGTTAAACTCGCTGATTGCCTTTTCCAGTTTCAACCCGCCGCGGCTGACATAGGGAATAGGCTTTCCTTTAATCTCTATAACACAGTTCTCGCTATATGTCATGCCCGGCTTATCTGCCCGCTCCCCGTCAACAAATACCAGGCCGGCCATGACTGCGGCTTTGGCCTTTTCCCGGCTTTCAAAAAGCCCCTTATTATATAAAATCAGATCCAGCCTATTTTTCTCCATTTATCTCCCTTTCGTGTAACTTTTCAGACTGTGCGAGAACTGTTTTAAAATGCAAGTTATAGTATTTGATCAAGCAATCGTAAATAAGCGGCGTGGTTGCTGCGATTTAAAGCGAAGCAACTAAAGGTTCCATAGTCATACGATGTAACTGTTCAGCCAAGCTCTTTCATAACGCTTGCTTTTATTCCTTCTGCGTCCAGCCCGTATTTTTTATATATCAATTCTCTCTTGCCATGTTCAATTCCTTTATTAGGAAGACCGATAACCTTTGCACTGGCTCCTATACGCGCGTCGTTCAAGAGTCCTGTCACATAACCGCCAAAGCCTCCGTCCTTAATAACATCTTCAATAACAACAACTTTCCTTGTTTTCCTTGCTGAATCCAGAATAAGCTTATCATCGGCGGGACGCAAAAATCTTGGATTGATGACCTCACAGGAAATCCCCTCTTTTTCCAATAGCCGGGCTGCTTTGAGGACAATTTCCAGCATATGTCCCACACCTATAAGAGTTACTGAGGTGCCTTCTTTCAAAACTATTCCTTTGCTGAATTCAACAGGGATACCGGATCCGTCAAATTCACGGCCGGTACCCTTTGGATATCGTATCGCAATAGGTCCCTTATGTTTATAAACAGCATATTCCATCATATTTTTCAGTTCATTAGGAGATGCAGGCGATAAAATAGTCATGTTTGGTATGGTGTAAAGAAATGAAATATCATATATACCCTGGTGGGTTTCCCCGTCATCTCCCACAACGCCTGCACGGTCTATGGCAAAAACAACTTTCAGGCTTTGCAGCGCCACATCATGGAGGATCTGATCATAAGCCCTCTGCAGGAAGGTCGAGTATATTGCCACTACTGGCCTGGCTCCTCCCATAGCCAGACCGGCGGCCAGGGTTACTGCGTGTTGTTCGGCTATACCCACATCAAAAAAGCGTTTGGGATATAATTCTCTGAAATGTGTGAGACCTGTTCCGTCGGTCATTGCAGCGGTGATAGCAATAATCTTTTCGTCTTTTTTGGCAAGCTCACATATCTTTTCTCCGAATACGCCGGAATAATTCTCACTGCCTCCATTGACCACATGGCCGGTTTCTATTTCAAAAGGAGCTATACCGTGATAAATATCCGGATTTTTCTCGGCAAATTTATATCCCTTTCCTTTTATTGTGGTAACATGCACTAAAACCGGCCCTTTCATCGTTTTAGCCTGCTCCAACACTCTTACCATTTCCTTGATATTATGGCCGTCGATAGGTCCGAAGTAGCGAAACCCCAAGTCTTCAAAAAACATTGACGGTATAAACATACTCTTTATTGCCGCTTTCATTTTATGCAAAATTTTTCTGAGCCGCTTTCCCGAGTTTGGCAATGAATCAATAAAGGCCTGCATTGATTCTCTGGTTTTATAATAGAACGGACGAAGCCGTATTTTGCTCAGATATCGGGATAGTCCCCCCACATTAGGGGCAATTGACATGCCGTTATCATTAAGAATTATCAGAAGATTAGTACGGGATATACCTGCATCATTCAATGCCTCTAAAGCCATCCCGCCCGATAATGCCCCGTCGCCGATAACAGCAGCCACCGTATAACTCTCGCCGTTTAAATCCCTTGCTCTGGCCATCCCCAAAGCAGCAGAAACAGAGGTGCTGCTATGTCCTGTGTTAAAGACGTCATATTCACTTTCCTGAGTTTTCGGAAAACCTGCTATTCCATCCAGTTGACGGAGTGAACCAAAGGAATCCTTGCGCCCCGTAAGAATTTTGTGTACATAGGTTTGATGGCCCACATCCCAAATTATCTTGTCTAAAGGGGTGTTTAAAACCTTGTGAAGGGCCAGAGTCAATTCTACAACACCCAGATTTGATGCAATATGCCCGCCTGTTTTTGAAACCGAATCCAACAAAAATAGCCTTATCTCTTCGGCCAGCAAGCCCATTTCATCGTATGTCAGGCTTTTAAGATCGTCAGGAGTATTTATTCTTGAAAGAAAACCTTTACATGTTTCATTATTCTTAACCAAATCAAATTACACCTCAAATCAGCCGCTTTTCTTACTTTTATTCATCATGGCCTTTTTCCCCGAAAAAACAGCAAGTATGCGGCCAACCTTATATACTATGTAGTTGGAGTTGCTTATACCGATATTTTTTGCGAAGGCTTTTCCTCCAACGGTCAGCGCGGCAATCAAAGCTCCTAATAATACTTCAAATAAAGAAGTATCCGTACTATCCGAAAAAAGCTTATATATAATGGCAGTACCTGCGGCACCGCTTACTACACTGCATATATCTCCTACAACGTCATTGCAGAAGCTTGATACCCGGGGAGCGTTGCGCAAAAGATTTATTGATTGTTTTGCCCCTTTTAGTTTCTTTGATGCCATGGAATGAAAGGGGGTTTCATCGGCAGCGGTAACAGCCGTCCCAATAGCGTCAAAAATTACCCCTATTAATATTATGCTTAATACTACTAAAAAGGCATATGGAGGAGATATTGATTTAAAAATGCTGGTGGATGCGAACAATATAAGTATGGATAATGTGAAAGAAGCCACTGAAATAAAAAGACCCCATAGTATATGTTTTTTTTCAATACCAGAGCCTTTTTTTACCGGAATGGTTTCACCGGATAATCCCCTATATTTATCAAATAGTTTAATAAATTTCTTTCCCGATTTTTCTTGTTCCAAGTAAAAATCCTGCTTTCCCGACTTCTATAAAACTTAGTAATTCAACAGGATGGCAACAATCCGAGTAAATTTTGCGGCTTAGGTCAGGCAGGTTTTCCCCGCCGGATACCGAAACGTCGCCGTTTCGGAGGTTTCCCTTTAATTCCTGCGTTGAAAGGTTTCCCTTATCAAAGCCTGATCACCACTTAGTCCACACTGCAATCCCCGGATTGCTTCATTATCAAACAGCCTAGGGGTTTTCCCCGAGAGCCTGTGCCTACTCTAGCCTCTTTTGCACCGTTGGTTTCAAGCGACAATATTGCTTATGTACCGGCCAGTACATAAACACGTGATTCACTATCCTCCAGACGGCACTCAAGGCAGGCTACACTGTCCACAGCATCAAAAGTGATACCGCGCTACAGGTTCATTCCCTTATCGTAGTCAAGATTTTTATCGTTTACACGGGGCAATCTGTCTTCCACAATTAAGGGTCTCCACGGTAAAGGGGTCATTTCCCGCATGCCATTGCAGGCTGCCCCTAAACCTTAACTCCCAGCACCAACCCATCACTGGGCGTAACAAGCCGGCACAAGGAACTTCATCGATGTGCCCTTTAACGGATTTTTAGGCCCGTCTTCGAAGCAGGCAGTACTGACTAGGATACTGCGCCATCCTGATATTTTTACTATGAGAAAATATTATACACTAAAACCTGTTTTTATGCAAACAGCAACCCTACCAAAATTCCTAATGCGGCACCGGCAAAAACTTGTATCGGTGTATGCCCCAACAATACCTTCAACTCTTTATCCACTCTTATTTCCCTTGAGTGATAAATCAGTTTGTTAAGAACCTCCGCCTGTTTTCCTGCTGCCCTTCTTACACCTGTGGCATCTGCCATTACGATGAATGAAACAATAGTGGAAATAGCGAACTCACTTGAGCTTAACCCGTTTTTCACGGCCATTACGGTTGCCAGACAAACCGAGATTGCACTGTGGGAGCTAGGCATTCCCCCCGAAGCGACAAACTTTCTGAAGTCTATTTTCTGATGCTGAATATAATGACTGATAAATTTTATCAGTTGGGCTAAAAACCATGAAAAAATTGGAAGCGTTATAGCCGTATTATAAAAAATATTATCCACCAGAGTCAATTTTGTATCTCCCACGTACTAAATCTGATTTATTTTTCTCTTTCTGCAATAAAGAAAGCAATCCGAGTCAGAAAATCATTATTATCTAATTCGTCCAATGCGTTTACCGCTTTATTAACCGAATCCTTCAGAAGCTCCTTTGCCTTTTCGATTCCAAGCTTGCTTATAAAAGTAGACTTGTTGTTTTCAGCATCTCTCCCGGTAGATTTACCCACAATTTCAATTTCGCCTTCAAAATCAAGAATATCGTCCTTTATTTGGAATGCAAGTCCAATGTTATCGGCATAAACCTCCAGTTTGGATAATATATAATCTTCCGTTTCTAAAAGCAGTGCCGGAGCCAAAACAGAAGCCTTTATCAATGCTCCTGTCTTTTTTTTATGCATTTGGCACAACACATCATAAGTAATATCGGTCTTTTCCGATTCAATGTCTATTACCTGTCCGCCGATCATTCCCTTTGACCCGGATGCTTTAGAAATCATATATGCGGTTTTTAAGCGCCGAAACGTCTTTGCATCATCCTTCAAAGTCTCCTCCAGCATTATTTCAAACGCAAGATTCAAAAGACCGTCTCCCGCAAGTACCGCCATTGCCTCTCCAAATACCTTATGGCTGGTAAGTTTGCCTCTCCTGTAGTCATCGTTGTCCATACATGGAAGATCGTCATGGATCAACGAGTAGGTATGAATTAATTCAATAGCTCCGGCAAAGGGGATGACTTCTTTTTTATCACCCTTCAGCATATCACAGACAGCCAGGGACAGTACCGGCCTGATCCTCTTCCCGCCTGACATTAAGCTGTATTCCATAGCCTCATAGATTTTCTTGTCAGGCATATCCTCGCTTAAATGCCTCGGAAAAACTTTTTTGAGCCAACTCTCCGTCAGATCTAAATATCGTTTATACTTGACAGCAAAATCCATTATGTTTAGTCATCGAGTTTAAAATCCTTCTCGATAATCCCTTCCTTTCCCTCAATCAAGAGAGTGATTCTTTTTTCGATATCGTCCAGCTTTTTATTACACAAGCGAACAAGACCTATTCCCTTTTCAAACATTTTTATTGATTCTTCCAAAGGCAAATCCCCGCTTTCAAGCATATTAACTACGCTTTCCAGTTCCAAAGCGGCTTGTTCATATGTAATATCAAGATTCTCTTCCTTTTTGGACATACTTATTTCCTCCTGTCTTTAAAGCATTTTATCACAGACAGCCTGAAATTTGCCGTCGGTCATAGTAACAACAAGCTTATCACCGGATTTTAATCCCTTTACCGATTTTATCAGCTTGCCGTTTTCATCCTGAATAACCCCGTATCCTCTGGCTAAAACGGTCAGAGGACTTAGTGCGTTTAATTGGGCCACGACCGTTTTCAGTGAAATTCTTGTTCTTTCTAAGCCTGCTCTGCCCTGAAGTATAAGGCTTCTTTCATGAGCATCCAAAACAAGTCTTTTTTGATTTACGATTTCAAAAGGTTTTTGCAGACTCCTTACGCTTTGCAGCCTTGAAATTCTGTCCCTTTCCTTCTTCAGACCGTATGTCAGACAATTAAACAGTCTCTTTTCAACTGATTCCAAAGTGTCCTTTAAAGC
The DNA here is from genome assembly GCA_050945655.1 of Acetivibrionales bacterium. Lineage (GTDB taxonomy): Bacteria > Bacillota > Clostridia > DSM-8532 > DSM-8532 > DTU059. The sequence goes on from JBMNTI010000001.1 coordinate 87,462, forward strand.
CTTTTTTTCAGGCATAACCAGTTCTGCTGCCGCTGATGGAGTAGGAGCCCTTAAATCTGCAGCAAAGTCTGAAATTGAAAAATCAGTTTCATGGCCTACCGCCGAGATTATTGGAATCCCGGATTTAGAAATGGCAATAGCCAGTCCTTCGTCATTAAACGGCCATAAATCTTCCAGTGAACCGCCGCCCCGCGCAAGAATTATTACCTCAACATTCCTTTTCTCATTAAAGTATCTGATGCCTTCAATCAATTGTGCCGGCGCTTCTATACCCTGAACAGCCGCACCGTATACAACTATTCTGGTATTGGGATACCGTCTGTCCAGTATTTGAATCATATCCCTTATGACCGCACCGGTAGGCGATGTAATTACACCAACGGCTTTGGGGAGCAGTGGTATCTTTTTCTTTCTGGACGCATCAAATAAGCCCTGGGTCTCCAGCTTGCTTTTAAGCTGTTCAAAAGCCATATATAAAGCACCTGTGCCATCGGGCTGCATGTCATCTACATAAAGCTGGTACGCTCCTCCCTGGGGATAGACCGATACATAACCCCTGGCTATTACACTCATGCCCTCTTCAGGTCTGAATTTTAGACGGTTGTTCTGGGTTCTGAACATAACACATTTAATCAATGCTCCCTTATCCTTAAGCGAAAAATACATATGGCCCGAGGTATGGAGTTTAAAGTTTGAGATTTCTCCCGTTATCCAGACATTAGAAAGCAGCATGTCACTGTCGACAAGCTGCTTAATATACCTGGTTAATTCGGTAACGGTTAATGTTCTGTCCATAATTATTCCTCCGGATCAGTGACGGTATTATTCTCTAACTCGGCAAATACTTTACCCAATACACCGTTAACAAATGTTCCGGATTGTTCTCCACCGTACTTTTTTGCCATTTCAACAGCTTCATTTATAGATACATTAACCGGAATATCTTGTCTGTACTTTATTTCATAGCAGGAGAGCCTCATAATGGCTAAATCAACCTTTGGCATCCTATTAGTAGCCCATCCTTTGGCATGGATTGAAATCAACTGATCCAGTTCCTTTTCATTATCCATGACACCGTTTACCACGTTCAGCAGATATTCCCTGTCCTGTGTTTCAGTAATTGCCTGTTCATCTATAAAACGGTCGATTTGCTCTTCAATATCTTCTTTTTGTATCTGAATCTGGTAAAGCAATTTCATGGCATTTTCACGTGTTTCTCTTCTTCCCAAAGGTTGTCCCTCCATATCAAAAGTCAAAGATCTAAAACCTAAACATGTCGACTCACTTCGTTTCTTATACAAACTGCGCGGAATTATCAATAGTATTAAATCTATACAAGTTTAGCGGCTATAGCCGACATTTGTCATCCTGAGCGTCAGCGAAGGATCTTCGGCGATTTAGCGCTCCATCTCCAACATCCGGTTTCCAGTCGCGCTCGCTACGCAATCCATGCTTCGCTTTAAATCGCAGCAAGCACGCCGCTTATTTACGGTTGCATAATCAAATATTATAACCTGGATGTTAAAAACAATTTTCGCACAGTCTGTATACATACTGTTCAGAAAGTGTGTCTGTATAATCCGATTATAACACGTCAAGCCTTCCGTGCAATATAAAAAATACGTTCTTCATTGTGGGCAGGTTCATTAAAGCTCAAATTGCCAAACATCCCTAAAAGCTTCAACCCTGAGAAATCAAGGGCTTCTGTAATCTCCCCGGAGCTAAAAGCCCTTTCTTTGTGAGTTTCATCAAAACGTTCATATAAGCCGTCTTCTCTCTTAACAAAAAATGTCAGGTCGAAGGTAGCAATCCTGCTTTTGCTATTATATGTATTTTGCCAGATCCATGAAATATCTTCGTCCACTTCATAGAAAACCTGATTGCCGAGTATATTCGACAACTTATAGGGACTATTGACATCGAAAATAAACAGCCCTCCTGGATTAAGATAATTGTTTGCCAGGCTGAAGATTTTTTTTAAATCATTTAATGATGTAATATAATTAATAGAATCCAGAAGACATATAATAGCATCTACCGTTCCGTAAAGCTCAAAATTCCTCATATCCTGGTTTAAGAAAAGAATATCGGCCATCTCTTTTCTCGCCTTTGCATAAGCCCTGTTCAGCATGGATGTTGAATTATCTATAGCAATCAAATCATAGCCTCTTTTAGCCAGCTCAAGGGCAAGACTTCCGGTGCCGCACCCCAGCTCCAGTATAAGCTTCGGCTCCAGACCAAATTTGCGAAAGGCTGATTGTAAATAATCAGCCCATTCAGCGTAATGAATATCATGAGTCAAACGGTCATAAATATCCGCGAATCCTGTGTACATAATTAAGTACCCACAGCTTAAATCGCTTTGGATCTTTTTTTTCTGGATAAAAGACCACCGATTCGCCCGGTTTCTTTTGCACTAAGGCTTTTCCATCCTTCCTTTTGAATTCTCTCCAAAAGGCCCAGTTCTTCAGCTATCTCCAATTTAAGCTGTTCATCCTTCTTCAGCATATTTGCATCACCCCATGAATCATTATTACCAATCCTGTTCATGGGTATTCAGTTAAACAAGTTTAGCGGCTATAACTAAAAATCGAAGCAGCCACGCCACTTAATTATGATTCATAATTAAACATCTCAGTTGCCCGCTGTTTCGGACAAGATTTCTTCTATGGCTATTTTAAGCTGATTATCCTTATCATGAGGTATATCCTCTATGGATGTAGTGTTGAAATCTTCACTTAATTCAATCTCCACATCAGGCATAACTCCTTCTCCATGAATGCTTTTGCCTGATGGAGTAAAATACCTGGCTTTTGTATATTTCAGACCCCCGCCATTGGGAAAATCCATGTCTATTTCCTGTACAAGGCCCTTCCCAAAAGTTTTTGTGCCTACAATAGAGCCCTTGTCATAGTCCTGGATACAAGCTGCAAGTATTTCCGAAGCGCTTGCGCTGTATCCGTTGACAAGTACCGCTAAAGGTATTTCCAGCTCTCTTTCATCGGAGTATTGTTCATTTCTGTTTTTGTATCTATCCTCCGTATAGACTACTAATCCTTTTGGTACAATCCGGTCTGCAATTTTGGCAACCTGATAATATGATCCTCCGGGATTATCCCGCAAATCTATCACCAAACCCTTTATGCCCCGGGATAACAGACTGTCAAGATGTGACTCAAAATCCTTGTATATATCATCGTCAAACTGCTTGATGTGAATATATCCTATATCGTCATCCAATACCTCGCTTGATATCCAGGATATGTTAATAACTCGTCTTACCAGTTCCAAATCTCTGTATTTGCCCTCGCTTGGCCTGTAAATAGTGATCCTTACCTTAGTGTTAGGTTTTCCTTTAATTTTTTTCACTATCAGCTCGGCATCTTTTATAGGTGTTACGTCTTCATTATCAACCTTAACAATTTTATCATTTTTTAATATGCCTACTTCTTTAGCCGGAGAATCGGCAAATACATCGGCAACGGTAAGAAGGTAATTTTCGTCCATATGGACCGATACTCCAATACCCACATAGTTCCCCGATACACCTTCCAAATATGCTTTCATTTCCTCTGGTGTATAATAGATAGTGTAGGGATCATTCAAGCCCGCTGTGAGGCCTTTGATAGTAGCACCGAAAGTGGCACCGAAATCAACCTCTTCATAGTATTTGTTTTCCAATACATTTTTTACCCGGTTAAAAGCCTTTATATCCTGATCATCGATTTGATCCGCATCAAAGTAAATTGCGGTTTGCGTTTTAAACCATTCTTTGATAGGTCTAGATGTAAATACATTCCACGACATTAAACGTATGACCGAAAAAAAATATCCCAAAAAAAATACCGTGACAAGGCTTATGGGTATTAAGACAGAAAGTAATATTTTTTGCTTTTTTCTCATTAAAACAACCCTTCTTAAGCTTAGTTAAATCTATTCTACATCCTATGCTATCATTTTTCAAACCATGTTAGTCATTAGAATGATATCCAATGAATAAGGAAATAAACCGGGCAATTGCCCGTACCGGACTTTCACCTGCAAGTGTGGTTCAGCTCCGCCGGACACACGCATAACAAAAGAGCTTTTGTTATGCAAAAGCTCTTACATATTAATAACCTTTTTATTTTTTCCCTTTCACGTAGTTTAGAGGATCCTGACGCACCCCATTCTTTCTTACCTCAAAGTGGAGGTGAGGCCCTGTAGACAAGCCTGTGCTTCCGACTTTTGCAATAACATCACCGGCTGCAACCTTCTGGCCTTCCTTAACCAGTATTCCGCCGTTTTTAATGTGGAAATATAACGTAGTTATTCCGCCGCCATGATCTATTATTACAGTATTACCGGATCCGCCGCTTCTCCATGCGGCGCATATTACTTTACCGCTGGCTGCCGCGTGGATCGGTGTTCCTGAAGGAGCTCCTATATCAATACCTCCATGCATCTTCATATACTTTAATATTGGATGCATCCTCATGCCGAAATAAGAAGAAATCTTGTAATACCCCGGCAACGGCCATTGCATGACACCACCGGTGTAAGCTCCCGAGGAGGAGAGCTTTCTGATTAATTTCTCCAACTCTTTCGAATCGGCTTCCAGCTCATCTTCTGCCTTTTCAAGCTCCTTAAGGGTTTGCTGAGTCTTTTTAACCTCATTTTCAACGGCAGAACGGGATACTTCAAGCCTGGCTATTTCCCCCAGCATTGCTTCTAATTGTTCCTGCGCGGTATCCTCTTCTTGTTGTTTGAGCATTTTGAGTTCGTTTATTTCAGCTTGTTTATCTTCCAGACTTTTTAGCAAATCCTGATCAAATTGAGAAATAACCTTCAGCATATGACTTTTTTTGAACATATCTTCAAAGTTGTCGCATTGAAGCAACAGATTCGTCTCTGCTTTTGTTCTTGAATTTATGTACAGCGCAACAATTCTATCCTGAAAAAGTTTCAGCTCTGCATCGTATTCTTCTTCGGCCAATCTTATGGCTTCATCGAGAGACGCAATGGCCGACTCGATTTCTTTAATCCTTGCTTCAATTTCGCTTCGTTCGTGGCCTTTTTTTTCTAAATCGGCTATGATATTTTCTCTGTATTGCTTATTATTTATCAGATTTTCTTTTTCTTTCCTTTGCTTATTTCTTATTGCGTTGATCTCTTTTTGTGTCTGCTGAAGTTCTTTTTTCGCATCCTCTATTGAGTTTGCAGACGACGTAGACATCACCAACGCCAGTAAAACAAAAGACATTAAAACAGCTGATATTCGTTTTATCATATGTATTTGCCCCATCCTTTCAGATTAGTTGGCCGTATATGGTAATTTACCATTAAATATGCATAAATAAACTTACAATTTTGTTACAATTGTTTACTATATTATACCTATAAAACACTATACATTCAAGTGTTTTCTAACAGATAGAAAGCTTCCTATGCCACCGATGACCATCCCAAATATTGAATAAATTATGAAAATCCTCAAAGCCACCGGGCCGAACTCCAAAATTCTAAGTGTTGTTAGCTTGAGATTTAACAGTATGGCATTAATAAACTCCTGAAGCCATGTATAAGCCTGTGATGTGAGAAAAAAAGATATAATTGCCCCAATAAAGCCTATCAACAATCCTTCAACAATAAATGGCCACCTTATGAAGCTATCCAATGCGCCGACATATTTCATTATTTCTATTTGATGCCGCCGTGCAAAGACCGTTAGGCGAATGGTATTAGAGATCAGCAATACGGCAATAACCATTAGAATAGCTAAAATTGCCATCACTATGTAATTAAATATCTTTAATATGCTCTCAAGTTTATCAAGCTCATCCTTGCCGTAACCTATCCCGTTTTTATTGACCCCCTCAAATTTTGTTAACTGTGAAATTATTTCTTCACTATTGTTTGGGTCAACAAGCTTGATATAGAAAGACTCGGCTGCGTTATCCACGCTGAAACCCTCCAAAAGAGAATCATCCTGAAGGCTTTCTTTAATATTTTCATACATCTGTTCTTTTGTTTCATTCCTATACTCGGAAATAATTCCCGCAGCCTTCTTTGTTTCAATAAAACTTGCTACTTCTTCCCGCTGGTAGTTTGTTGCATTTACGTTAAGAAACACAGTAATTTCCAAATCCCGTTTCATAACTTCGATATTTGAGGTAATATTTATTGCAATCAAAAGTATGATCCCCAGAAAAAACAAAGCTGCTACAACCGTAACCACCGATGCAAATGACATAAGTTTGTTCTTTATTACATTATTTGTTCCTTCTTTTATAAGAAGCTTCATAGTTCTAATCTTCATTGAAATAAGATCCTTTCTGCACGTCGCTCTTGATTTCACCTTGTACAAGAGAAATAACACGTTTTTTCATGGTATCCACTATGTTTTTCTCGTGGGTAGCCACAACAACGGTCGTACCGCGCTGATTTATTTCCTCAAGCAGATTCATAATCTCTATTGAGGTCTTCGGATCTAAATTTCCGGTGGGTTCGTCGGCAATAAGAACAGCCGGATTATTGACCAGCGCTCTTGCAAGTACAATTCTCTGCTGCTCTCCACCTGAGAGTTGGTTAGGATAAGCTCTTGCTTTTTTGCTTAAACCTACCAGCCCTAACGCAAGAGGAACCTGCCTTCTGATTTCTCTTGAAGTTGCCTCTACTATTTGCATGGCAAAAGCGACATTATCGTATGCCGTTTTGTTGGGCAATAATCTGAAGTCCTGAAAAACAACGCCTAAACTGCGTCTCAGATAAGGTATCTCCGAATGGATCATGTCATGTACACTATAACCATTGACATAGACCTCCCCATCGGTAGGAACCTCTTCATGCATAATAAGTTTAAGAAATGTTGACTTTCCTGAGCCACTGGCTCCAACTATAAAAACAAATTCACCTTTTTCAATCCTGACAGTTAGATTTCTAAGCCCCACCACTCCGTTGGAGTATACTTTTGTTGCATCTATAAATCTAATCATGATATTCCCCCGTGATAATCAGAGAAGGAACTTATTTTGATACATCATCAAGATAACGTTTTACCATCATGGCAACCTTGAAATATATAGCATCATCAAATGCCCTTAAATCCATCCCTGTTATTTTTTGTATCTTATCCAGCCTGTACACAAGAGTATTGCGGTGTATGAATAGCTGTCGGGATGTTTCGCTGACATTCAGATTGTTTTCAAAGAATTTTTGTATGGTTATCATAGTCTCAGAGTCAATAGTTTCAAAAACGCCTTCTTTAAAGACCTCATTCAAAAAAAGGCGGCAGAGAGTTGTGGGCAGCTGGTATATGAGGCGACCTATGCCAAGATGATTATAATCGACAATATTTTTTTCCGACTCAAAAATCTGCCCTATTTTCAACGCGGTTTGAGCATCCTTAAAAGAACGAGCAACATCGCGCAGACTTTCGGCTTCTGTTCCTATTCCGATTGTTGCCTTTATCATGAGCTCACTGCTTAACGTATCGATAATAATTCTGGCCTTTTTATGGACTTCCTCATTATCTTCTTTATCTTTCAGTTCCTTGATCAGAACCGAATTCTGATCATCCAGCAAGATTATATAATCTTTGTTGTTGTTAGGAAATAAGCTCTGGATAATATTATAGGCGTATAATTCCCTGGTCTTTTCCGTTCTTACCAGATACACAATTCTTCTGCACTCATTCTTGACTCTCAGCTCTTTTGCCCGGATCGTAATATCACCTGGCAGGATGTTCCCTAAAAGTACATTTTTCATGAAATTATTTTTGTCGTACTTTTCATCATAATAAAGCTTGGCATTCTCAAGGCTAATTGATATCAGCTCAGCCAAGTTCTTTCTTTCCGGGTGATTTGATATCAGATACAAAACAAAATCCAGCCGGCCGTTAATCTCGATTTTTTTCATGACCATATCCGGTTTCTCGACATAAGCGGCATTTGACGCTAAAAAGTCCGCACAATTGTCATGAACCAAACCGATTTCTTCTTCCACCGTACTGGCAATAATCACCCCGGATTCATCGGTAATGCCAAAATCATAACCGATGGCATCGCATATTCTCTGGACAACAGATTGAAAAACCTTGAAAGCCAAGAAAACAACCCCCAGTTAGCTAAAATCCCGATTATTTTGCTTTAATTATACACAAAAATAACACTGGGTACAACTTTTTTTGCCGCATTCCGTTTTTTCGCAACTAACTGTGCGAAAACTGACGATGTGCGCTTATCGCTTCTGAAGAAGCCGGCTTAACTTGTAGAGAACCTTGCACCCGCTTTATTACCGCTTCACCCATGACATCGACAGAGGCCTTAGTACTACTATTGAACCTTTAGCCGATGTCATGCGTGTCGCTCAGGAATTTCATCCGGAAATTATTCGCGGCCTCTACGCAATCCTGCTCCGCTTCACGCATGAAATAGACAGCGGTTCCTATTCATGTTAAACATATATTTGATTATGCAACCGAAAATAAGCGGCGTGGTTGCTGCGATTTAAAGCGAAGCAGGATTAATTTAAAAGTACACATTCGGAAAACACAATGCGTATTGTGTTTAAAAGTTCCTTGTTTCTGAAAGATGCCGAATTATGGATAAAAATTCTTACCGGTGCACAAGTAAGAAGAAATCCAATCATGAAATCGTCATCTTCAATGACCGGGTCGCCTGTATGAATCCCAAAACCACTTTTAACATCCTCAGGTATCTCAAACGGTTTTGTGCCTTCTACCTTATATGATCCGTTAGTTTGAACAAAAACATGAAGCTCCGGCACCCTGGGTACCTGCATCCGCACAAAGGTCGTTAAAAGGTTTATATATTCCTCATATTGTCTTTCAATAAAAAATTGCCTGATAGACCTTTCTACCTCAGTTTCAAGATATTTGACATAATCGCCTAATCTAAATGTAACAAACCCCTCTAAGGTAATTTTATCGGCGCTTCTTAAATACTCGGCAATCTTTGCGGATATCAGCCTACGTCTTGAATCGATAAGGTTTCTGATATCGCATTCATGGTGCGTATAAAGCCTTATGCAGGCTATACGATAGATTTCATCCCTGTCGTTTTTTGCAAGTCCTTCACATATACGGGCTATTATCTTTTCTAAAATATTCTTCTCGTAAGATTTAAGAATGTATTCAGCCAGCATGTCTGATAAATGATTCAGAACCACCAAATATTTTCTGCCGTTTTTTCTTATACATCCGTCAAGAATAATGGTCAGACAATTCTCTTCTTCGCTGACAACTATTTTGAACGGGTTTCGTACATTCATCTCAAATCTTTTTTTCAGATAACAAGCCAATCCTCTTATGTCTTTCACGCTGTCTACCCTTAAGGATGGCATCTTCTCACATCCCTTCAGGTGTATTATATGTAATTCTCATTGTCCGTTATACAGAAGTTAAAGGAAATAACCCGCCCAGGTCGATAAGGCTACCATTGGTCAGAGAGATTGCTTTCTTACCGTGCTTATTACAAAATTCCAGGATAGCATCCGAGCTTTCCAAATTGCTTATATCACCAAAAAAAGCAATTTCTTTGTCGGATATTAAGCCGGAACAGCCCCCTATAAAACCATAATCATAGCCTTCTAAGACAATGTTTTTTTGCGGAGGGATCAATAAAGCATCCAAACCGGCTTCAGCCGCTTTCTTATAAATCAGCATATCGGCCGTAATAATTGCCTCTTTTGAGACAACAGCAGTTGAACATTTTGCATATCCCTGTCTGACCGGATGCACTTTAATATTATTTTTCGCCAAAAAATCGAGAATTAAAGGATCGGTATATTTTGGATTTAAAAAGGCATTTTTACCGACTATAGCACAATTATATGCTACATCATAGGGATAATGGTCTTTTACCGGAACGGACCCCCTGATCATTTCAAATCCCAGCATTTTTAACTTAAGCAGTATATTTTCCGAAATCCCGGGAGCATAAACAAAAACCCCTTTGCAGATATTCACCATTTGCATATCAACATGACAGGACAGGGGTAGGGGCAACGAAGGATGGGCATCAGTAAGAATCAGATCCATTCCATACTCTATAAGAGAGCGAATGGTTTCTTCCGGCGCATTTCCCGAAACAACAGCATTAATAACTCTTCCTGAGGGCAGGTACGGGAATGCAGGGACAGGCTCCATACTATCACATCCCTTGTTTCATGAGCATATCCTATATTATCCGCACCTCCTGTTTAGGCCGGCCGGCTAAAAAGTGCGGTTCTTATATGCCGCACCTGTGTATTTTATACGCAGGTGCGGTTGAAGCGTTTTATTGGTATTTGATGCAAATTATTTTTCCTTGCTTTGATTCTGCCGTATTTAAATCTTTCCGGATTCAATAAGCAGATCAATCTTGCGCAAAAATCATTGTCAATATCAATATTCTATGAGCTCTAATGCGGATTTAAGCTCTCCTACAAATTCTAACGGAATGGCCAAGCCCTTCTGACTGGGTCTGTATTCGTCACTTTTGCTGTCATACCAGAAAGTGCGTATATCTACATAAGATTTGTTGTTTTTTGACACTTTCTTAATTTGAATTTCTTCCCTGCTGTTCTTTACAAACTTACTTATAAGCTCTTCAGAATCCCAAAAATCTGCCATTTAATTACCTCCAATATTATTTAACCGATTATTCGGTTTATTATATGCAAATTGAAACAAAGCTGAAAATTGCTTTGCTGTATATTATATCACAGAAATATTCAATCATTTCAATAAATAGGGGGAATTATTTTTAAATTTCTGCTAACAATAAATCATTGAAGGTGGCATCGTCACCTGAAATAAATAAAAGGAGTCAGAAATATGAGAACACCGATTGACAAAATTGCACTTTTGCTCGTTATCATTGGGGCTCTTAACTGGCTGCTGGTGGGTCTTTTTCAGTACGACCTTGTTGAAAGTATATTTGGTATTGCAACTTGGGGAACTAGTATTGTATATTCAATAATTGGCATTGCGGGACTATACTGTATTAGTCTTCTCTTTAGAGATGTGCCAGTTGTTGACTAAATGAAAAGGATCCTTCCGTAAAAACTCGGAAACAAGCGTTTCCGAGTTTTTAGTATTGTTTTTACAATTTACAGCTTAAATATGTAAACTTCTTATGTAAATACTGTTATTGTATGTCGACCTTTATCCTGCACGAATCAGCCGGTATAACTGCGGCTATGCGCAAGAAAAGTCGCCTTCGCCCTCATTGACCGATAACTCAATTACCATCGAAAGGCCGACATTATCTTCAAGTCTAATCGACGAAACAATAAGCCCTAAAACCTGCAGGGCTTCATTAAAATCTCTCTCTAAGCGATTTCTCACAATATCGTATACAATAGTCTCCATGCTGTTATTGACTCCTCATAAATAGAACAACTTGCTTCTGAAACTATTATATGTTATTTCCCTATTATATTAAATTTTTACTTGAGGATTTTTATTTCGATACGGCGATTTTTTTGCCGGCCTTCCGGCGTATTATTGTCCCCTACAGGCTTGTATTCGCTATTGCCGGTAGCCGTAAAGAACGATGGGTTTAGATTCTCGACCTCAACAAAATATCTTACCACATTGGTGGCACGCGCCGTTGATAGCTCCCAATTTGTTTCATACCTCTTATTGGCCATTGGGACATTATCGGTATGGCCGGATACCATGATTTCATTCTCTATATCTCTAAGTGACGGAGCCAATGAAGACAATATGGTTCTGCCTTCGGGCAGTATATCGGCGCTTCCTGATTCAAAGAAGACTTCTTGTTCCAGCCGGATAAGGAGAAAGTCTTTTTCCTCAATGACCTGTATTTTATCAGAGATACCCTGTTCCTCAATGATATCCCGTATATCATTCTTTGCCTCGTCAAGAGCTTTATCAGCCAATTTTTGTTCGGCGTTGACAACCATTTCCTCCGCGTCCTGAATATACTTTTCCTTGCGCTTCGCTACTGCTTCTTCGCTGTCAAATTTGGTATAATCAAATGTAATTATACTGTTTCTGCTGTTGTCAAGAATCGAGTCACCGCTTTTTAAATTAATCATTGAATAGGATAAACTCGCAGCAACCTCGGTAAATGTGTTCTGATCAACAGTGGACATGGAAAACAGCAGAACGAAAAAGACCAACATATTGGTGACCAAATCGCCGTATGTCGCCATCCATGCCGGTGCTCCGCCGGATTCGGACTCTTTTTTTCTTACCATTATCTCACCTGTTTCCTTTATGCTCCGGGTCTTTCCAATTTATCCTGCTTTGCGGCAGCTTCGTATTCAGCTCTCTGATCGGGTGACAAGAAGGTCTTCAGCTTATGTTCCATCAGTCTAGGGTTTTCACCCGATTGAATGGAAAGAACTCCTTCCATCATCATTTCCCTTAGACGGATCTCTTCCGCACTATTGCCTCCCAGTTTATTGGCGATAGGATTGCAAACAAGGTTTGACAGTATACTGCCATAGAATGTAGTAACAAGGGCTAGTGCCATAGCAGGTCCAATACCTGACGGATCATCAAGGGATCTCAAGAGATTAATAAGCCCCAGAAGAGTGCCTATCAAACCCCAGGCAGGAAATTGGTTAGCAAGTGTTTTAAAATAGTTCTGGGCGTTCTGATGCCTTACCGCCATGCTATCGATGTCCAGCTGCATTGTGGTTTTTACTATTTCGGCTTCAATACCGTCAACAACAAGCTCCATAGCCTTTTTGAGGAAATCGTCCTTTAATTCGATCTGGGCTGACTCCAATGCCAAAAGACCTTCTCTCCGCGCCTTTTGGGAGAGCTCCACCAAAGTTCTTATAGTATCCATTGCCGTGGACTTGGGCTCCTTAAAAATCAAAGGAATCACCTTTAGCGCTCTTATTGAATCAGACAGCGGGAATCCCATAACCGTAGCAAATATGCCGCCGCCCATCGTAACAATAATAGATGGCACGTCAATATAACTTTTAACGTCACCACCGCTGAACATACCAAAAGCTACGACTCCTATACCTGCGATCATGCCGATAATCGTTCCAAGATCCATCATTTCACCTGCTTTTGTACATCTTAATTGTTTATCCGACGATATCCGTTTAATGGTGAAAATATAGCTGTAATATTTTCAATGCATATATCGGCATAAATATATTCTCAGTTTACCTTATAACCAAATTAATATGAAAGCCCGCAGCAGCTTACCCACTTAGCCAGGTTTGCGCAGTCTTATATTAAATCTGAAGATTCTCGGCAGACTGTGCGAAAACTATTAATAGTATTAAATATATGCGAGTTTAGTGACTGCAGCTGACATTACATCTGCATGTTAAAACAATTTTCTTTGTCGAACAATATCGGCACCAGGCGGTTCAATTCAAAATACAGAAAACAGGGCGATAATGAATCGCCCTGTTTTATAACGTACGAATTATGGTTTACCATCTCTGCTGATAAGTACCACGACATTTTGCATAGTAATCTCCGCGGCAATCAAAGCGTTTATCCCACTTTTCGTCCTTTTCTTCGCACTTATCATATTTGTCGTCCCTGTCATCGTCTTTTTTTCTGTCTTCTTTGTCACATACGCATTTTTCCTTGTCCTTTTTATCTTCATATTTGTCGTCATCGACGCAGACAGGAATATGTTCGGTTCTTATTACTTTAAAGGCAATCTTTATAACGTCTTTTTCCAGGAGGCTGCAGAATACTTTTTGCCCCTTGCATATAGTCTCGTTGTGTAAGAATTCCTTTTCACCCTCTACAAATGCCTCTATCAGTTCGGCGACATCATCTTTGTCGAATTTTTCGCAACCTATGGGTTTAATCTCAACAAACCCTCCAAAGGGAATCTTGAAAGTGACATGGTTCAGCTTTCCGTAGACGACCCCGTCACAAACCTCCTCCACAGTTTTGTAGGTCACGTTTTTCCAGAGAAAAGCATTGAAAATTACCTTTCCCGGAATAACATTTGCATCGGTAACGAAGACTTTTTTGTCGATCTTTTCAATTTTATATATCGCAGGACTGGATGGTGCAAGTTTAATGTCCTTCTCAATAAAAAACTGTTCCGATCCCTTACCAACTATAACAGGTACTTGAAGAATCTTCTTTTTCATTATCTCACTCCTTTCTTTCATTACATTTTTGCTTGTTGTACAAGCTCAATACATATTATTCAGGCTAGTCCAAAGTTGCTACAATACGATTGAATTTTTATCAAAACAACTTTAATGTGCAAAATCAATCTAAAATCTGCATAAAACAACTCCCGTATGTTAAAAACTATAACTTAAGACGGTGAGAAAACTTTGTTGATAAGCAGCGGGTTTCACAGGAAGGAATAAGAGTATATGGCAAAAAAGGGCATGAGAAGACCTGACCCGGAAGAACCCCATGGCTCAGAAAACAATAAAAAACAGCATTTTGATAAAAATGAGTTTTACCCTGTTCCAGAGCTTCAGGGAAAAGCAAAACATACAAAAGAAAAGGCAAATCCCATCCGTTTCGACGGAAAGAAAAACACTACCTTTTCAGATTGAATCTTTATAGAAATATAGAAATGCCAAATCAATAAGAAGGGGGAAGCGTATAGTTATACCTCCCCCTCTTGCCAGACGGTTCACAGTTTATTAATGCAAACCCATAATAATAATACTCAGCACCATTGATATGATTATTAAAATAGCCAAGACTGAGGCTATTACCCGCCTGATCCTGTTATTCATATATTTTGACCGCCTCCGTATATATTGATTTCTATTTGGCCGGATTCTATAACAACAGACTGTGCGAAAGCTACCAATAGTATTAAACCTATGCAAGTTTAGCGGCTATAGCTGACATTTGTCATCCTGAGCGTCAGCGAAAGATCTTCTGCCATTTAGCCCTCCATCTCCAACATCCGGTTTCCAGTCACGCTCGATACGCAATCCATGCTTCTCTCTAAATCGCAGCAAGCACGCCGTTTATTTTAGATTGGCTAATCAAATATTATAATCTGCATGTTAAAGCAGTTTTTGCACAGTCTGCTTAACAAGATTTCGCCAGACATGGTTGTACATGCCAAATTAAGTGACAGCCGCTGTCTTAAGAAACAGAGAAACCTTAATTCAGCAATAACCCGTCGGCTTTATTGTATCTTTACTATCGTCCATTTTCAAGTTGGATTATACTCATTTACTTATCAATATTTTTCAGTTAAGATTAAATTGTTAATTTTCAGCATTTGTGAGTTTTTCTATTCCGTTCTTTTCAAACCATGATTTTATGTTATTATATTCATCTGCCGTTGCATCCAGCAAGGGCAACCTGACATGGCCACCCTTCAATCCTCTTAATTCCAAACCGGCTTTTACACCTGCAACACCTAAAGGACCGATTGTATTAACTGAAATATTATGCAGGAAAGAATGGAGATCCTTTGCCGATTCCAAATCCCCTGCCCTAAAGTACTCATAAATACGGCAACAGTACTCCGGGAAAACACTGGCAGTTGACAGAACCCCTCCTATCGCGCCGTCACAAAGTCCCTGATAAAACATCTTGATATTTCCTGCAATTACCGGGAATCCTAAGCCTTGTACAGCTTTTATATATTCGGAATTTGGAGTATCCGATGAATTCTTTATTGCGACAATATTCGGGTGCCGTGCCAGCATTCTGATCAAATCAGGAGATAGATTTAATCCTGCTGAGAACTTGGGGGCATTATAAATTACTATCGGAATCGGAGATTTATCCGCTACTTTCATATAATACTTTGAAATTGCATCATCAGTCATTTTACTCAGAAAATAATGCGGTGGAAGAATAAATGCCAGATCCAGCCCGCAGTCGGAAGTTTTCTTTATAAATTCAATAGTTTTATATGCAGATTCACGCCCGCATCCGCCAACTATTATTTTATCTTTGTGTTTGTTCCTGCATACTGTTTTTAGCACAATAAGGGCCTCTTCATCGGTAAGCCCCTGAAACTCCCCATTACTGCCAAGAGGCATATAGCCGCGCAGCTTTGTATTATTATAAACTTCGATATTATAAAGAATATCATTACAGAGTATTTCTTCACCTTCACTAAAAGGTGTTACGATCGGGGCAAATACACCCTCTAATTTTGTTTTATCAAACATAAAAACTCCTCCTGTAAATAATTATTCAATAAGGGCTTTGCCCATCATTCAAAGGTGACCGGCCGGAAATCAAATGAACCAAGCCGCCTATAAGTGAGGAAAATATCTATAATTATATATAAAAAAGTGAATAATGGCCTGTATATTACGCACCTTACTCACTTCTTCATATTTTATACATCAATTGTTTATGTATTTATGAGAGTAATTAGAATACAAGTTTCAGCTTTATTTTTTCACCACGGAATAATACACTGGATAATTCAAACGGCTTTCCATTTTCTCCGATAATTGTATCATATAGCAGCAGCAACGGGTGATTCACAGGAATCTTTAAGAGCTTTGCCTCTTCTTTTGATGCGGCTACCGACTCCAATGTTTCCTGCGTATTCTTGCGAATCAAACCATATTCATTACTCAGTATTGTACACAGCTGCTCACTTACAAGATCCAATTTGTCGAGACCGGGAGCAAGGTCAGCCGGAATATAAGAAGTGTGAAGGCTAAAAGGCTCATTTTTCACATATCGAATACGTTTTATTACATAAAACAAAGAATCCGGATCGACCTCGAATAAATCGCAAATATCTTTAGATACTTTTTTAACTACCGCTTCCAGTAATTTTGTAGTTACCTCATATCCCATTTGTTCAAGCTGTTCTCTTATTCCGGCATACGATAAAGTCTTTGCGACTATTTTGGGTTCGGATACATACGTACCTTTGCCTGGGATACGGAATAACAATCCTTCCTGTACCAGTTTGGTTATTACATTTCGTACAGTCATCCGGCTTATTCCATATTCCCGGCTTAATTCGTTCTCGGAAGGAATAAGAGCGCCCGAAACCCATATTTGGTTGTCAAGGTTATCTCTAATCACTTCTTCTAATTGTACATATAATGGCTTAGCGCTGGTATGATCTAACATGACCTTCTCCTTTTGCATCCCACAATTTAACTTATATTTTAAAATATATAATTATAATAACGAATTATAACATAACACCGGTTGTATTTACAAGTTATAATTGCGTATAGAATAGCATTACTTGTATGAGGAAAAACAGATTAGTGATCTACATTCTCTTAAACGCAGCAGGCATGCCGCTTAATCACGACAAGCATTTGTATTGACACAGTAAAACAGTCTTTATGCAATTTGCCATACAGGCAGTGTAATCGATTATTTAAACCCGTCAATATCCTAAAGTTGTATGTGATGCAAAAAGATATCCTGCTGATCAGTCATTAAAGTGCTTAGTATATACTTCATCAATAAATGCCCTGTCTTCATCGGATAATACCCATTTCGCGGCATTTGCATTTGCTATGGCCTGCTCTTTGGTTTTTGCTCCAATTAGCGCACAATGATTATTTTTATCTTGTGCGGCGTAGTTAATTGCTATTTCCGATACGGGGCGGCCTATTTTTGACGATAGTGCTTCCAGCTCATCAACTAGAGCCTTGCTCCTGGTCCATAACGGCTCCTTGAAGTAGGGATACATATTGCTTCGGGTATCATTTTCCTGAAACACCGGTTTTTCCTTAAATTTTCCTGTCAGCATTCCCCCTGCCAAAGAACCATAAGTCATAATACCGATGCCACGTTTTGCACATGCTTCCATCAGCTCCTTCCTGTCTCTGAAAAGAACAGAATACTGAGGTTGGAGAACTTCGACGGGGATAGTTTTTGATATAATATCTATTTTTTTGAGGGAAAAATTTGATACCCCAAAATAACGAAACTTTCCTGTTCCCTTTAATTTAGCTATCTCTTCGATTGAAACCTCAAGCGGTGTATTTTCGTCCGGCCAATGCAGAAGATAAACATCAATATAATCTACCCCGAGTCTTTTCAAGGAGCCCTCTAAATCCCTTCGGATCGTTTCCGGCCTTAAATCACGTATGAATTTACCGGGTTCACGTATTACACCACATTTGGTCGTTATTATCACTTTATCCCTTAATCCCCTGATAGCTTTTCCGACGACCTCTTCGGCATGGCCTGCTCCATAAGCCGGTGCAGTATCAATTAAATTTACTCCTTCATCAATAGATGCCCTTATTGCATCTATTGACTGATTATCGTCAACCGAGCCAAAATAGTCGTTCCCATAAGCCCATGTTCCTAGTCCGATCTCCGATACGGTCAATCCGGTATTTCCAAATTTCTTATAACGCAATTTTGTTCTCCTTCCCCTTAGATAACTTAATAATAATATCCCATTCTTAATGCAGGTTTAAACATTGTCTGAGAAAGCGTCTCGACTAAAGAAATTCTATAACAGAGCTAACTATTCCCTTTACATCGAGGCCGTAATATTCCAGTACCTCTTTATACGGTCCGGAGGTAGCATATAACATTGGTATACCTAACATTTTTATATGCACTGGATATGTCTTGCCGCAAACCTCTGATACTATTGTTCCTAGCCCGCCTGGTATATAGTGTTCTTCAATTGTAATAATTCTGCCCGTTTTACGTGCGGCAAATTCTATTATTTCTTCATCGATCGGATTTATTGTCGGCATACCTATTACCATCGGATCATAACCCTTGTCTACCAATACTTTCACTGCGTCAAGAACATTAGCGGTTATTGAACCCGTAGAAATAATGGCTACATCGGCGCCATCCCTAATCAGTCTGCCTTTCCCGATTTCAAAGGGTTTACTTTCGAACAGTTCCGGGATATGCTGGTTCCCTATTCTCATGTAAACCGGGCCTTTATGTTCCAGCATTGCTTTTACCGCACTTTTTATTTCACCCGGATCCTGGGGGCACAATACTGCAACACCCGGTATCATACGGATAATTGCAAAATCCTCCAGGGAATGATGAGTCGCGCCCAAATCAGAATAGCTGATTCCTCCGTTGCGCCCAACTATTTTTACATTCTGTCTCATATACCCTAAATCATTGCGGAACATCTCATAAGGGCGGGATGTAACAAACGGCGCAATAGCACAAAACACTGGTATTTTACCGGTAGTAGCCAGCCCTGATGCAATTCCGACAACACCCTGCTCCATAATCCCAAATTCATAATATCGGTTTGGAAATGCCTCTTTAAATTCTCCAAAGCCCGAGCTTCCTCCGCTATCGGCTGAGAGTACGACTATATCCCGGTTATTCTTTGCCTCCTCAAACACAGCGGCGCCAAACGTTTTTCGTGGATCCTTCAGTACTTTATTCATTTGGTCTCCTCCTTAATTGCCGCATCCAGTTCACTGATGGCCTTGGCCAATGCCTCTTTATCAGGTTTCCAGTAGTGGTACTTGTAATTATTTTCAGCAAAAGAGATGCCTTTCCCTTTGATGGTATGGGCAATAATTGCCTTTGGCTTGCCTTGTTTGGGCAGCATATTTTCTAATGTTCTCACAATTTCCTCCATATTATTTCCATCAATATCCTCAGTCTCCCAACCAAAAGCTTCAAAACGGTCGCCAATTGGATCCATATTCATTATTGCAGCCGTATTCCCACTGATTTGCAAGCCGTTATTATCAACAAAAACAATCAAATTATCCAGGCCATAATGAGCTGCGGCAGCTATAGCTTCCCAATTTGACCCTTCCGGAAGTTCACCGTCACCCATAACCACATAGACTATAGAATCCAAATTGCTATGTTTCAGTCCTAATGCCATGCCGGCTGCAATAGAAAGCCCATGTCCAAGGGCACCTGTATTTGCTTCTACACCGGGAAGCTTATACATATCGGGGTGTCCCGGTATCTTTGCATGCAAAGAGCCGTATGTATCTAATATTTCTTCCGGGAAAAACCCTTTTTGGGCTAATGCCGCATATTGCGCCATACATTTATGCCCCGCAGACAGGATAAAACGATCTCTATCAGGCATATTGGGGTTCTTCGGGTCAGTATTCATAAAGTGGAAATAGAGAGCAGTTACTATATCCATACAGGACGCAGCCCCGCCCAGATGGCCGCTTCCGCTTGCCTCCACCATACGAACAATTTTTCGCCGGCATTTTGCCGCCGTATTTTCAAGATTATTAATTATTTGTTTATCCATCATTTGTCACCCTTTTCATATCTGACAATTCTCTCTACTTTTGGTGCGGACCGTGAATTCGTATCAAATTTGTTTTGAAGATATTCTTTAACAAGACATTTTGCCAGCTCAATTCCGGTTACTTGCGCACCCATGGTTATTATGTTGGCATTGTTGCTCAATTGCGCCCTTTGAGCCTGGTATACATTGTTAACAAGCGCCGCATAAGCTCCGGGTACTTTATTTGCGGCGATACATACCCCTATTCCGGTTCCGCATATTAAAATACCTCTGTCGCATACCCCTTTGACAACATCTTCCGCTACCCTAATAGCCGTATTCGCATAGATAGGATCATCGCTCCCGTAGTCAGCAACCTCATGGCCTAAGCCTTTGATATACGGAATTAGCTCCTCCTTAAACGACAATGCATTTGGGTCACATCCTAAAGCAATCCTCATAATGTCCTCCTGTCCCCCCATCAGCTTGTATAACCCGTCTACTTATGAATAAACACGTATATACAAGTTAAGGTAAAATAAATTTATTTTCGTTAAATTGAATTATTTATTCTTTGTTTTGGAAGTATTGGTCTATATATTCTCTGGTATCCTTAAGACACTTTGATACACTTTGAGCATACATACCTACATCGGTGGCATATGTAAAGTAAGTAACGCCCGCTTCTACCCATTCCGTCACTTGCTCAGGCTTATTAATGAACATCCCTGCCGCCACCCCTTTTTTTGCACATGCAGCGGCTACCTTTTTTATTGCCGATTTTACCCTTTCATCCTGGGTTTGCCCGGGAATACCAAGTGACTGGGATAAATCCCACGGACCACAGAAAATAACATCTACGCCCGGAACCTCGAGTATCTTATCGATCAAATTCACACTTTCCATATTTTCTACATGAATAACAACCAAAACTTCTTCATTAGATGTCTTCATGTGTTCCGGATAAGGCACGACAGCATAGGATGCCGCACTTGTATACGAACATGATCCCCTGTTCCCAAGAGGAGCAAAACGAGCGGCATTACAAACCCGGTGAACATCTTCAATAGTCTTGATTTGTGGAACCTGCACTCCCTCTCCCCCGGAATCCAATGCCCGCATAACGCTTATCTCGGTAGGCTCGGGAATCCTTACAACCGTACTTATCCCTACTGATGCTGCAGTTCTTTTAAATGTCAGTACATCTGAAAAAGAGTGGACACCATGTTCCATGTCAATTACCACAAAGTCCCATCCGGTAAGTCCAAGTATTTCTACTGAAGTGGGGCACATGCGGACAAAGGTACCCATGCATGGAATCTTCTGTTTTAATTTTTGTTTTAACTTATTTACCTTCAATGCAAATCCTTCCCCCTTTATTAAATGTTCTCTATTCAAATCATTTCTGAATAGAATACTATATTAGTGATACCTCATCAGGGATATCAGCCAATCTTCATGAAAGTGCAAATTAAGTCCATACCTTTATCCCTTTATACAGTCTGTTATCTTCCTCATTTTTGCACCCTCGTTCTTCCAGAAATTAAAATTGTTCCCGAACTCATCGCCAAAGCAAAAATGCCTAACACCAAGGTTTATATAATATTCCGCATCTTCAGGCGAACCAAATATTTCACACCGGGGATGAACTCCATGTTTTAAAGCTACTTCAATCATTTTTCGCTCTGCAGCCATCCATTCCTCGACATGCTCCGCTTCATTCCATCCCAGACTCATGGAATAATCGGACGAACCAAACTGAACCATGTCAACACCAGGAATTGAGCATATTTCTTCAATATTGTCCAGTGCTTCACTTTTCTCAATCATAAATACCAGAACAACATCATCAATCTGCCTGGCATGTTCCAATTGGTTTTCTTCAGGCTGGAAGCCAATATATCTCCTGCTCGGGTATCCGAACTGGCCAGATGATGCAGGGCTGTCGGCTTTTACCATGCGTACCGATTCACGAACCTCATCAGGTGTTTTATGATCCGCGAACAAAATAGCCTGAAAGCCTGAAGCAATAGCCTTCTGTGCCACATAAAAACGATTCTGGAAATCAACTTTGATCATACTTCCCATACCATGCAGTTCTGCCGCACGACAAATATTTTCTAAGTCGTAGTGGGAGAAGGGAGCATATTCTGCGAGAAACTCAATGTAATCAAAGTTGCCTGCTGCTCCGATTGCTTCGGTAATAAACGGCCAACTGCTCCAGATTCTTGTTCCTATAGATGGTTTGTCGCTCTTTAACAGATTTCTTATCCGGTTCTCTTTCATTTAAAACATTCCCTTTCCCTTCGGCAACTGTGCGAAAACTCTTTTAACATGCAGGTTATAATATTTGATTATATGAGCCGTAAATAAGCGGCGTGGTTGCTGCGATTTAAAGCGAAGCATGGATTGCGTAGCGAGCGCAACCGGAAACAGGATGTTAAAGATGGAGCGCTAAATCGCAGAAGATCCTTCGCTGACGCTCAGGATGTCAAATGTCACCTACAGCCGCTAAACTTGCATAGATTTTATTCTATTGATAGTTTTTGCTCAGCTTGCCGTTATTCACCGTGCATATATCAATTCGATATATCGGTATTTATTATCTGATATAAGTTTTGTGTATTTTGCCGTATTCCCATTTAATAGGTTACTCAATAACCTCATATTCAATATTTTTAAGTTCACAGAATTTTTTCAGCTCTTCGATATAGTCGCCTGCAACCGCATGAACATGGTTGCTGTCATACCTTTCTATTAAATCGAAAGGATCGGATTCAACAGTTGCATACCCGTGAGGCCAGACTTCACAGGTTTCCTTAAGCTTCTCGGCAGGTAAATCCTTATAGCGGCCTTTAAACATAATAAACTTATATTTATCTAAAACCCTGAAAAGTCTTCCGAATGTCATTTCACCTTCCGACGCTATATATTGAACATGGCAACCCTTGCCTCCGTATTTGGGAATTATGGGACACAGAGTACAGCGTTTCAGATTCTCTTTAGGATCATTGCTTCTTCCCGCATACCAGGTTGACATTGAACCACAATTGCAAAATGCAAAAACACCATCTTTTTCGTCATAGTGTCTGAAATCAGCAAAAATGACAGGCTTATTCGATATAAGCTTCATTATCTGCATGGTAAGAGCAGCATCCGAATCTGCTTCACAAGAATATACAACAGGTTCTTTAGGTCCGTCCCAATCATAAGGATCATTGAATAATGCCGCTGAAAGACATTGGGTAACATAATATTCGCTCATGTCATAATGGCACTTTACACCTAAGAAATCAAACTTCAAGTCTTCTGCGATTTCTTTTGTTGCAATATAATGTCTTATCTGGGTTTTTAGAGAGTCAACGGTTAATTTATCATTATCATATTGAATTGACCTTAAGTTTTTTTCCAGCCATTTCAAACCTGCTTCAACCTTTTCATCATCAATCAACGCTGCTCTCCTGATGATTTCAGAACCATCCACATGGTCCACATCAACACCGAAATCTCTCATCCAAAAATCGGGGTTTACACTCCCTGAAGCAATCCCTATGCTTCTCCCGCCGATCATGCCATATACCTGGCCTTTTAATCCTGTAACGGCCCTGGCCGCCCGCAGGTAGCACATTATTCTTTTCAGTGTTTTCTCATCATCAATGTCTCCCCATACCTTTTCACATTTCATCCCTACCTGACGGATAGCGTTGGAAGCAGCCTGAACGCCGCCTAATCCCGGCATTTTGCCATTCATTAAGCCGACTACAAGTATAGGTACGTTCTGAACCCTTGCGGCAATCTGACTGAAATTCGGAAATGCGAATACCGAGACATTGAATATTACCGCATCAATATTCTTATTTGATAAGAGTTGAGATTGGGTTTTAGCAAGTTCCGAATTATAAACCATCTCTTCAGCCGCAATGATTTCAACTTCAACTGTCTTTTCAAGAGCAGCCCTTATTTTGTCTTCACAAGTTTTTATATATTCTTTTTGGGATTCATGCACTCTGAGCCTTGCATCCGAAAAAGAGATTATTCCTGTTCTAATCAATCTATATACACCTCTGATAATGATTTTGTCAATAGCATGGTTAATGTTTAAAATATACAATTCTATGTAATGCAGACTGTGTGAAAACTAGCGGCGGGCAGCCTAATTGAGATTCGCATATATCTACATAAATATCACAAACATTTTCACACAGTCTGCATTACACATAAACTCAATATTAAAGCTCCTTAGCCCCTGTCAACAGGAGGTTCGGCGCTCTGTCCCATATACAGCAGGGCAGGCATTAAAAAGTTTCAGCCCCGCTGCTTATTCGACAGGTTTCTTTTTCATCATTATTTTCTTAATACAGCGTTGAACAACCACATCATTCTGGTTAATGATCTCAAAATTGAAATAAGCTATGCCCCTATCCGGTTTCGAACGGCTTGGCTGAAGCCTGGATACGGTTATTCTTGCATGTATGGTGTCATTGAACATTACAGGGGCAAGGAACGTAAGATCATCGATACCGGCAAACGCAATTGCACTTCCATTTAAAATCCCAAGCTGGAACATAAGACCGTGACTTATGGACAATGCCAGCAAGCCATGAACCAATCTTCCTCCAAATTGGCTGTTTTTCATTGCTTCCGCATTTGTATGCAATTGATTATAATCACCGGTCAAGCCGGCAAACATGCAAACATCAGCTTCCGTAATGGTCCTGCCGGGAGTAATAAATACATCGCCCTCTTTTAACTCATCAAAATACAACATATAAAACTATCTCCTTAGTAAATATTACTCATAATATATTTTGTCTTTTTCGATTATTATATTTTTCCCAAGCTGCTCATCAATTGAAGGATAATCAGTTCTGTAATGGCTTCCTCTGCTTTCGGTTCTCATCCTTGCGGCGCGAGCTATCATTCTTCCGGTCTCTATGAGGTTCTGCAGGCAGACAGCTTCCTTAATATCAGCTTGTGATGCAATTCGGGTACCGGTATGAAGAAGGTTTTCGATTTCATTCAATTCATCCATGTACTTTGACAACCCCTCTTCGTTCCTAAGAATCAGAAGCGCTTTATCCGAACTTTCCTGAAGCCTCATTAGCAAATCTGAAACAACTGCCCGGCCATCGGATTTAAACTTGCTTATAAAACTCTCAGCCTGTTTTTTGGATTTATCGCATGAGTTCCATTCATCTGTGCGCTGAGATAATCTGGCTGCGTTTTCACCCGCAATTTTCCCGAATACCTGGCAAGTAACAGACATGTTCCCCCCTAACCTGTCTGCTCCATGAGGTCCTGCAGCTGTTTCGCCTGCCGCATACAATCCCTTTATTGATGTTTCAGCATTTTCGTTTATCAAAAGTCCACCATTGATAGCATGTGCAAAACAAGCAATTTCTATCGCTTCCTTCTCCAAATCCAGTCCCAGATCCTTATACCATTTATATGTCAACGGCCACATGGAAGAAAAGTTTGTTTTTTCTGCAAGTATCTTCTCAAAATCAAGGTGTTTAAAGTCCAGATAAACATTACCGTTCTTTGTTGCATTAGCTTTATTTATTTCACTCTGTATGGAAATCTCAATAAACCTGGAGTTGTCGCTTGAGCTGAAAGGAAAATGCTCTTTTTTCTTTTGCAGCACTTCGGACGGTGTAAGACCCTCCGGCAAGTATTTGCCAATAAATTCTTCTCCATGGATATTCGTCAGTCTTGGCATACCACCCCATAGATAGTTCTGGAATAAGTTAATAGCGGGGAAAGCAAGACCGACACCCGACTGAATAAATTCCATATTGGTAATTTGGGCGCCTGCACGGTAAGCCATTGCATAGCCGTCCCCCGAAATATCAACAGGGTACATATTCTTTTTAAACAGACGGCTCGCTCCTCCGGTTGCCATAATTACACTCTTTGCTAAAATAACAACCGGCTCACCATCATTGCCAAGGGCATAGGCACCGAAGCAACGACCATCCTCAACTAAAAGATCGGTAACGGTAATATTGCTCATTTGCCTGATATTAAGTCTTTTGACTTCTTCACGAAGTACATTCAGAATTGGTTTAAAATGATTCTGAACAACATGGGAACGTGCTTTTGAAGAGAAGCATGCTTTGTATACTTTGTATCCGCCGTTTTCCCTGGCAAATATTTTATCGCCATTTTTAATTTTCTCAAGATCATGCATTGCTTCAACAGCATTATTCGCAAGAACCTCACATAAAGGAAGGCGTGCCATGGATTGGGCGGCTTTTTTCATGTCCTCATAAAATACCTCAGGATTATCTGTGGGATCCGCGGCTCCGTCGGGTACATTAAATGCGCCTACTTCGGCTACACTATAGTATGTGGCGCCACTTTTCCCTATCTCTCCCTTACTTACTATGAGAACGTCCGCATTTAAGCTTTTTGCGGCAATTGAAGCCCTTAGGGCTGCTCCTCCGCCACCAATTATTAATACATCGCATTTGATCTGTGTATTCATTTTTCCCCCTAATATACTCTATATAGCTGACCAATAAATATATCCACAACAGGCATCCCGGCATAAAAAACGATGCCTCTTTTTTTGCTGATTTCTATTCAAAATATTTGGCTATGTGCTTTCCGACGGTACAAAGTTCACCATTTTGATTGAACAGTTCTACATTGGCCACTGTCTTCATTTTTTCTTCATCTTTTTCTTCAATCGTATATTTTACGGTAACAGTATCACCGATAAACACAGGCTTAATAAACCTTATGCGATCATACCCTGCCGAAACCGCCACAAGTTTCTGAGCATTAAGAGCTACGGATGATGCCGTGGACATAAAGCCTACGCCTAGTGCTCCGTGCATGATGCGCTTTTTGTAAACAGTATTTGACATATATTCTTCATTAATATGATTGTTATTAAAGTCACCGGTTATACCAGCAAAAAGATATACATCGGTTTCACCTACAGTTTTGCTGAAAGTAAAGGCATCCCCGATATTTAGAGTTATTTTAGACATGTCAATCTAAATCCCCTTTCTTTTTATATATTTAACCACTTTATTCCCCGCAAAGAATAGCGGTTTCTTCAAGGCCGACAGTTTGTAAAATAAGTTTCCGGTTCTATGATCTTTAGAGTATTATTCAAGGTTTTCAACCTCTTTGGACACCCTTGTGCGTTCTCTTCTATAAACAACGTAACGTTGCAGCATAATAAACACGAGCAGCAACAGCGCTGTTATTATTCTGGTCCACCATGATGATAATGTTCCCTGGAA
>JBMNTI010000002.1:0-56816 GCA_050945655.1 Acetivibrionales bacterium
GATAATCTAGTATTCATAGAGGTTCCTTCTTTCTTATGTTTTTTGTCTTGTTAACAAAAATTTTATCATAGAAGGTCAACCTCTATTTTTTATTCTATTAAAAACCCAACAATTATTTTACACTAACATACTTTATACTCTGTCTTTCAGTTCCAGCAGTTTACTCTTTAAATCACTTTCCATTGTCTTAAGCTCGGTTTCTACCTGAGCTCTCTTTTCACGGCCTTCCTGCTGAATTCTCAGAGTTTCTTCAAGAGTAATAATAAGGTCTTCATTAACCTTTTTCAAGGTCTCAATCTCTACTATTCCACGCTCATTTTCCCGTGCTATACCAATTGAGCTGGTTTTCAGCATCTCTGAATTGCGGGACAAAAGATCGTTTGTGGTGTTAGTTAAATCCCTTTGCAGTTTCAATGCTGATTGCTGCCGAAGCATCGTAATTGCAATAGCTATCTGATTTTTCCAAAGTGGGATCGTATTCATTATAGAGCTTTGAATTTTCTCAACCAGGGTTTGATCATTATTCTGGATCAAGCGAATCTGAGGGGCACTTTGAATTGCGATCATCCGGCTCAGCTTTAAATCGTGAATTTTTTTCTCAAACCTCGATATGATCTCCGCCATATCCTTTACCTTCTGAGCGTCAAGAGCATCACCGGTTTTTGCCGCCTTTTCCTTTAACTCGGGCATTACCTTATCATTGAGATCCTTCAGCTTTAACGAGCCTGCCATAATATACATATCAAGCTGCTTTAAATAGTCCAGGTTTTTCTCGTACATAGTATCAAGGGTTGTAATATCCCGGATTAGCTGAAGCTTGGCTCTATCCAGTTGATCTATTATCTTTTCAATCTGGATACTTATTTTATCATAGCGTGAGATAAATTTTTTCGTTTCTTTCTTAACTCCCCCGAAAATTTTTGAGAGAGAGAATCCCTTTTGATTCGGATCTATGGAATTAATATCAACATCCTGTACTTTAACTAAAAGATCGGTCAGCACATCTCCGACCTCACCACTGTCTTTTGATCTTATTTGATCAAGCATTGCGTCAGAAAATTTGGATATGTCGCTTTGAGCCAAATTGCCGTATTGAATTATGCTTTGAGAATCAGATACGTTAATTTGCGAAGCAATATCCAATACTATTTGTCTCTCCTCAGGTGTCATTTCATTCCACTTGTTCACATCATAGTCTTCAACTTTATTTAGATCTGTTTTTACCGGTGAGGATTGTACCTGAGCATCCATATGCATTACCAAACCTTTCTTTATTATTTAAAATACAAACAGCTTACAGGCATATTATATGCCATTTTTTGTCTGGGCAGCATTATCTTTATCCTTTTTAACTGATGTTGTTCCATAATTGCCGGCAAGAGTTTCAAATACTTTGATTTCAGTATCCAAATCAATAACATCATTAGTAAGCATTTTTTCCTTCTGCTGAAGGAAAGTTGTCCGAATCCCCTTTAAAGATTTTTCAGTTCTTTCAAGGGTCTCAATAGCATCAAGGGGCATTGGTCTTGTGGTGGCCAGCTCGACATATTTTATTATTATCTTATGGGTAGGCTCAAGATAGTAAGTAACAAACTGTTTTACTATGCGAATATCCTTCGGATCTTTTCTTAAAAGATCAAACATTGATTCGGCAATGCGGCACAAATCTTCTACCTCATTGCATATATCAAGCTGAGACAAGCGTTTTATGGCCTGCCTCATTCCGCCGGTGAGCTTACGGCCTGTTTTGATGGTCTCCTCTAAATCAGAGCGCGTCAAACCCTCTGCCACAAGAGCATCTTTTTTTTCTTTATTTAAAAAATACAAAATTACTACAAGCCAACCGAGAACACCGGCAACAAGCGGTATAGTCAGTGTGCGTATCAAAAATAGCAACAAAGCAAAAACAGCCACTCCAGCCGCTATGGACAGTATTCTACCTGTTGTTGATATTTTCAATTACCTTCACCACCATTATTACATACATAATTATTCTACTCTATTTTGATTCCTGGGTAAAGAGCCTGCTATAGTACCTGGGAACAGCACGCCCGGTGATCGGATCAATGCAATTTAAATCCACTACCATTCTATTCTCTTCCACTCCCGTTTTTACACTATTTTTATTTGGAAAACTTCCCTCCAGCACCAAAAACCTTTTTCTGTACTCTTTTTTCCATGTAAGCTTCGGCGTTGTTTCCAATAAGGCTCTGACATCTAAAGCTTTTACCCCGCTGTCATTCAAAAAGCCGGGCAAAACCGTATTCTTAAGCGAGCAAGCGTAATCAAGCGCAATAAATGAATCAAGCGCAAGAGCATTAATCCCCTTAGTCTGCAGTGCATATTCTCTAAGGAATTGAAAAAGAGTTGCTGCCGAAATAGGTTGATACAACCTGCCGCGTTTATTTAAAAAATCAGCAAAACCCTTATATAAAGAAAAAGGATCTGTAAAGTAATTTACAAGGTATTCAAGCGTATAGTTAAACCGCCCGGAATTTAATGTGCGATCCAGTGCTTCCTCAACACCTTTCAATTCAAGAATATCCTTGTATGTCATGTAGTTGTTTTCTATAACTTCATATGGCGGATAGTCACGATATTTGTAACCATGCTCTTGTGCTTCCTGCCTCATTCTTGTACCGTGAAGAAGCTTGAGGAAACCTAATTGCAGATGATGGGCACCTATATGATAAATCATATTAAATGACTCTTTAAATGAATCCACATCCTCATAAGGCAAACCTGCGATAAGATCCACATGGACATGAAGATTTCCCTTACTCATAAGGATTCTAAGGTTTTCAACCGCTCTTTGAACATTCATGACTCTTGAAACAGCTTTCAGGGTTTGGGTATTGGCCGACTGAATTCCGGCCTCGATTTGAATCAGGCCGGCAGGCATGGAGAGTAGGCTATCCATTTGTTTCTTTGTAAGAATATCGGGATTTATCTCAAAATGAAAAGTTATATTTTCCTCTTCAAAGCCCCTTATAAAGTCCCAGATTTTAAGTGAATGCTCCTCATTCACATTAAAAGACCTGTCTACAAACTTAATTACTTTGGCCTTTGCTTTTACAAGCTTATTTATATCATCTTTAATCAAATCGATAGGATAATATACCAGGCTTTTATTTTCGGAAGACAGGCAATAGGAACATCGATATGGGCATCCTCTTGAAGCCTCGATATACGCTATCCTGTTTTTAATGCGATTAAGATATTCTGCGGAATAGGGTGATGTATAGCTTTGTTCCATGCATGAATCCATCTTTTCAATTTGTTCTTTTACATGGTTAATATTCTGCTCAATTATTGCTTTTAATAATAACGGTAGTTTTTCTTCGCCCTCTCCTTTTATTACAAAATCAGCCCCGATAGAGTAAAACTCATTTTCGGAGCCCTCATAGCTCACTTCAGGACCTCCTACTATTATTTTACATTCCGGTCTAGCTTTTTTTAAGTCTCCGATTAGCTTTATAATAATTTCGCGATTCCAAATATAGCAGGAAAAACCCGCTACATCCGGCGATTCATTCGAAATAGAAGCCCAGATCCTTTGCAGCGAATCATTTATAGAGAATTGAATGACCGAAGCCGGAATTCCATGTTTGAGACAGGCCGCCTTCAAGCACCATACAGCTAGATTCTCGTGTTCATATTTTGCATTTACAGCGATTAATACAGTTTTCATTTTTTCCTCGTTATATTGTATAAAGAATGTTTTGCTTAAAAAATAGTGTTAATATACGATTTAATTTATAATTACATCCTGTCTATTTTACCTCTTTTTAATAAGCAGAGGCTATAAAAATGATTAAATTTTGATTAAAACATAGAATCTGGTCGTTACCTGTGTATTAATATCTTCCCATAGTGTATAATAAAATAGTTAAAAATTACAAGCACATGGAGGTTGTTTATGTGTATTACATCTAAACCTTTTGGATGCATGCCGGACGGAACCGGTGTGACTCTTTATACCATCACCAACAAAAATGGGCTTAAGGTTGACATTACTAATTATGGCGGAATAGTTGTATCTCTTTATGTACCCGATAAAAACGGAAATTTTGATGATGTAGTATTAGGGTATGATAACCTGGAAGATTATATTGATAGATCTCCATGTTTCGGCGCTCTTGTCGGCCGGCACGCGAACCGCCTGGAAGGCGCAACTTTTGTACTTAACGGAATTACATATGTGTTAAATAAAAACGAAGGAAACAATCAGCTTCACGGAGGGCTCAAAGGATTTGACAAAAGAGTATGGGATGCCAAAATTTTGCGCGGTAATGATGAAGGGCTCGAATTGAGTTTATTCAGCCCCGACATGGATGAAAACTATCCCGGGAACCTTGAAGTAAGAGTTGTTTATCGTCTTACAGATGAAAATGCTTTAGAGATTGAATACTACGGTGCATCTGACAAAGATACCGTTTTAAACATGACCAACCATTCATATTTTAACCTTACAGGCCATGATTCGGGAACCATACTCAATCATCAACTTAGGATCGATGCAGATTTCTATACACCAATAAATCAGGAATCATTACAGACCGGTGAAATTTTAAGTGTAAAGAATACCCCCTTTGATTTTACCCGGCCAAAGCGGGTGGGAGATGACCTTATTGATTTCTCCGGCAATGAGCAGATGGTGTATGGATCCGGTTATGACCATAACTTTGTATTGAGAAATCCTGCCGTAAGTATACTCCGGGAGATAGCCGAGCTGTATGACCCGGTATCGGGACGTTTGATGACAGTTTTTACAACTAAACCAGGTGTCCAGTTATACACAGGGAACCACCTTAAGAGCGCAGGAAAAGGCAAGGGTGGTCATATATATGATAAGTGGCATGGCTTATGTCTTGAAACGCAATACTTCCCTAATTCCATGAAGCAAAATCACTTTCCGTCCCCCGTACTCATTGCCGGACAGACTTATCACCATCTGACAGTATACAAGTTTAGTACAAGATAGTTACAGGGTGACCAAATGAAAAAGACTTTTTTTAACCTCGGATGCATTCATTAAACTCCGTCTTATTAAACTCCGCCTATGAATCACTATAATTAAAAATATTCATCTGGTTCTTTTGGTCAAAAATACATTTATACGTTTCGCGAGCCACTCCCAGTTCTTCATTAGCACTGATTACTAAAACACGTATTTTTGATTCGTGTTTAGAAATACAGCCTGTACCAATGGTTTCCATATTAATTTGTTCGTCCAGTCCAACTCCCATATTTCGTAAAGACCTGCAGACAAGAGCACGGATTAATGCAGATTTTTCACCGATACCTCCGGTGAATACTAATTTATCCAGGCCACCTAATTCCGCATAAAACGCGCCAATATACCTGACTATGTTGCACACGAACATATCAATAGCCAGTTTAGCTCTTTTATTTCCGGTTTCTGCAGCCGACTTTATTTCTCTCATATCCGAACTAACGCCCGATACGCCAAGCAATCCACCACGCTTGTCAAAACCCTTCATTATTTCATCCATTTCCAACCCTTCATTATGTAAGAATGGAATAATATAAGGGTCTGCGTCCCCGGAGCGGTTCGCATGTGGAATACCTGTCTGGAGGGAGAATCCGAAGCTGCAATCAACGCTTTTGCCTTTCTCGATGGCGCATATCGAACAACTTCCGCCCAGGTGACATGAAATTATGCGTTCACTTGGGCCCGGATCCTTTGCTGCCTGATTTGCTACATATGAATGCGAAGCACCATGATAGCCCATACGCATAATTCCATACTTTTCATACCATTCATATGGTAATGCATAAATTCTTCGTTCAAGTGGAATCGTACTATGGAATGCCGTTTCGAATACTCCAACCATTTTCGTCTGGGGCAAAACAGCTTTAAATTGTTCTATCGCTTCAAGATAAGGTCCATTATGCGCGGGTGCGACAAATTGATATGCTTTCATTGCTCCCATAACGTCTTCACTCAACTCATGTACACCGTAATACCCCTTTGCAAGCACAGTTTTAAAACCTATTGCCTCGATATCATGTATATCATCAATTACTTTTGTTTCCGCACTCGTCATGCTTGATAAAAAGGTCTTAATGCCATCTGTGTAGCTTGGAATGCTCATCTTGTCCTTTTGGACGGTATAGCCTGTCTCCGTATTCTTATAGTAGTATATGGCATCAGTCGTACTTCCCACCCGTTCAATTTTAGCTTCGCAAAATACTTTTTCCTCCGGCATTCCATATAATTTAAATTTTAAGGATGTACTTCCAACATTACTAATAAGAACCTTCATTTTGCACCCCTCCAATAATGAGTAATCATATTTATTACAGTAAATTCTTATCTGTTACTTATATTGTTGACCCCGAAACTAATCAAAACTGTACTGTCTCACTGTGAAGTGCTGCGTATACTCCACCCTTTTCGAGGAGCTCTTTATGTGTGCCCTGCTCTTCAATGCCTTTAGAGGTTAACACTATTATACTGTCGGCATTCTTAACGGTAGAAAGCCTGTGGGCTATTATCAGGGTGGTTCTTCCCTTGGCCAGAGCCTTTATTGATTCCTGAACAAGTCTTTCGCTCTCGTTGTCCAGGCTGGATGTAGCCTCATCCAGAATCAATATGGGAGGATTCTTCAGGAAAACTCTTGCAATAGAAATCCTCTGTTTTTGACCGCCCGATAGTTTTATTCCGCGCTCTCCAACAAATGTGTCATATCCATTTTCAAGCTCCATAATAAATTCGTGGGCATTTGCCAGCTTTGCGGCTCGGATTATTTCCTCCATAGTTGCCTTCGGCTTTCCATACTCAATATTATCCTTTATCGTACCGGAAAACAAATATACATCCTGCTGAACCAGGCCTATATTGCGACGGAGAGATTCAAGCGTGATACTTCTGATATCCTTTCCGTCAATAGTAATCGAACCGTCGTTTACTTCATAAAAACGTGGTATAAGATTGCAGAAGGTTGTTTTGCCG
The DNA here is from genome assembly GCA_050945655.1 of Acetivibrionales bacterium. Lineage (GTDB taxonomy): Bacteria > Bacillota > Clostridia > DSM-8532 > DSM-8532 > DTU059. The sequence goes on from JBMNTI010000002.1 coordinate 6,980, forward strand.
CTGCCCGAAGGGCCAACCAATGCAACCGTCCGACCTTTATGTATGGTAAGATTTATGTTCTTTAACACTTCGGTCTGGTCATTGTAACTGAAGGACACATCCTTAAACTCAATCTTTCCCTCAACATCCTTTAACTCAGTTGCACCCTCAACATCCTCGATATCAGGCTTTGTATACATTACCTCCAAAAATCTGTCAAATCCGGACATTCCTCGCTGAAAAGCTTCTGTAAAGTTTACCAGCCTGTCTATAGGGTTTAAAAATATATTGATGAATAAAATATATGCAATAAGATCAGAAGTTGAAATCTTATTCTCGTTTAAGAAAATTCCTCCCAAAACAAGCACGCTGATATACAGAATTCCCTGTAAAAACTGGTTTCCCGAAAAAAACTGGCCCATAATTGCATAGCTGTTCTCTTTGGTTTCTAATAATTGCAGATTGCCATGTTCAAACTTCTTTCTTTCAATTATCTCATTTGAGAAGGATTTTACTACCCGAATTCCTGAAAGACTGTCCTGAGTTTGGGCATTTACCAGAGCAATCTTCTCTCTGTTTTTTGCAAACACCGAACGCATCCTTAAATTGTACTGTGCCGTGAAAATGATAATAAAAACAGTTAAAGCAAAAAGTATCAATGTCAGCTTAATATCCATTGTAAGCATAATAATAACTGCGCCGATAATTTTAATAAGAGATATAAAAAGATCCTCCGGCCCGTGATGCGCAAGCTCGGAGATGTCAAAAAGATCATTTGTTATTCTTGACATAAGTTTTCCTGTATTGGCATTATCGTAGAATGAAAAAGATAGCTTCTGCAAGTGATTAAAAAGATCCCTTCTCATGTCCGACTCCATGCGGGCGCCCATAATATGCCCCCAGGACGTAATATAATGCTGGCAGAAATATCTGATGATATATAAAGCCAAAAGCCCCGCTCCCGTAAGAAATACTATTTGCAGCATATTTTGAGGACGGGTACCGTAAACCTCATCCATAAGAAACTTTACAAGTGAGGGAAACAACAAATCTATCCCTGATAAAACCAGCGCGCAGAACATATCCATAAAGAACATGCCCTTATATGGTTTGTAATATGAAATAAATCGTTTAAACTTAAGCATAAACTTCTTAGCCTCCATTTAAGTGTATTTAATATTCTACTATGTAAGGTGTTTAAAATCAATTTGTTATTGCATATCATTCATAATAAACCCATATACCTGATAGACTGAAAAACAGGCCAACATTCTTTTATCCTTTGAATCTTCGTTTTGATAGCTTTGCTATTAAAGCATCTGATTTTTTTATGACGTTAAGTGTCTGATAAATGTAATTAAAAATTCATGAATAAGACATACTAATTTAGGATTCGTACTAAAAATTTGCATAAAACAATAAAGTCCGGCGGTTAAATGTCAATAGCCAACTGGAAAAAAGTCTTTAAGTAAAGACCTGTTTTAGGGCAAAAAAGGACGAAAGGAGATATATATAATGATAAAGCAAACAATGGATGGAAATCAAGCGGCCGCCTATGCCTCCTATGCGTTTACGGAGGTTGCGGCCATTTTCCCTATTACTCCGTCATCCCCAATGGCCGAGATGGTAGATGAATGGTCGGCTCATGGTAAAAAAAATCTGTTTGGTCAGGAAGTCAAAGTGGTGGAAATGCAATCGGAAGCCGGTGCGGCGGGGGCTATGCACGGTTCCCTTGCAGCCGGTGCTCTTACAACAACCTATACGGCATCTCAGGGTCTGTTGCTCATGATTCCCAACCTCTACAAAATGTCGGGTGAATTGCTCCCCGGAGTATTACATGTCTCTGCAAGGGCAATTGCTACTCATGCCCTTTCCATCTTCGGAGACCACCAGGATGTTATGGCATGCCGTCAGACCGGAGTTGTTATGCTTGCCTCCTCCAACGTCCAGGAAGCAATGGATTTAGGATGTATTGCACATCTCTCGGCAATAAAATCAAGGCTACCCTTCCTTCACTTTTTTGACGGTTTCAGGACCTCCCATGAAGTTCAGAAAATAGATATGATCGACTATGAAGACCTGGCAAAAATTTTAGACTATGATGCAATAAATGAGTTCAGAATGAGAGGTCTAAATCCGGAGCATCCTGTGGTGAGGGGAACAGCTCAGAATCCGGATATATATTTTCAAGGGCGTGAAGTGCAAAACAGGTTTTTTGATGCTGTCCCCGATATTGTCTCGGACTATATGAAACAAATAAAGGATATTACCCGACATGAATACCACCTTTTTGACTACTATGGAGCCAGGGATGCCGAATATGTGATAGTTGCAATGGGCTCTGTATGCGATACCATTCAGGAAACCGTTGATTATTTGAACAAGCAGGGTGAAAAAACCGGCGTAATTAAGGTTCATCTCTATCGTCCGTTTTCAGAAAAACATTTTTTTGAGTCCATACCAAGTACGACAAAAAAAATTGCCGTTTTAGACAGAACCAAAGAGCCCGGTTCATTGGGAGAACCTTTGTATCTGGATATAGTAAAAGTTTACCAGAAACGGGATAGCCGGCCCCTTATAGTAGGCGGACGCTATGGGCTGGGTTCAAAAGACACAACTCCCTCCCAGATTATCTCGGTATTTAATAACCTGAAATTGGAGTCTCCCAAAGATAATTTTACTATCGGTATAGTCGACGATGTTACAATGCTTTCACTGGAAGAAGAAGATGTTGTTGACACAACCCCTGAAGGCACCATCAGTTGCAAGTTCTGGGGTTTGGGATCAGACGGCACGGTAGGAGCCAATAAAACAGCAATAAAAATCATTGGAGATAATACCGATAAATTTGTGCAAGGATATTTCTCCTATGACAGCAAAAAATCCGGAGGTTCTACTATATCCCATTTAAGATTTGGCCCAAATCCGCTAAGATCACCTTATCTTGTTTATCATGCCGATTATATCGCCTGCCACAATAAATCATTTATATATAATTTTAATATTTTAAAGGGTCTAAAATCAGGCGGAACCTTTGTACTGAACTGCCCCTGGATCGAGGATCAGCTTGAAGAGCATCTGCCTGCTTCCCTAAAAAATTATATAGCAGGAAACAAAATTAAATTCTATATAATCGACGCCATATCCATAGCAGCCGAAATTGGTCTCGGAAACCGTATAAACATGATCATGCAGGCAGCCTTTTTTAAGCTGGCCAATATCATTCCGGTAGATGAAGCCGTAAACTATCTGAAAAAATCTATTGAGAAGATGTACGGTAAAAAAGGGCAAAGAATAGTAGACATGAACAAAGCCGCCGTTGATGCGGGAATTAAAGCCCTGGTCGAAGTTAAGGTTCCGGAAGCTTGGAAGGATTCAAAAGATAATCATGAGGACAAGAAAGACCAGCCGGAATTCATAAAAAATATTCAAAGCAAGATGGCCAGGCACGAAGGTGATGAGCTCCCTTTAAGCGCATTTAAAAATATGGAGGATGGTTCCCATCCGCTGGGAACTACCAGTTATGAAAAGCGCGGAATAGCCGTATTGCTGCCCTATTGGGATATAGATAAATGCATCCAGTGCGGTCAATGCTCATATATATGCCCCCATGCCACCATCCGGCCCTTTGTACTGGACGAGGAAGAAGTGGAAAATGCACCTGATTCTTTTACAACAAAGAAGTTTGCCGGAAAAGACTTAGGTCATTTATCCTGGCGTATTCAAATATCGCCGTTGGATTGTACAGGCTGTGGAAACTGCGCCGATATCTGTCCTGCCAAAGGGAAAGCGCTGATTATGAAGCCTGCCGAAGAACTTATGGAGGTTGAGAATGAAAACTGGGAGTATGCATTAACTGTCAGGAATAAAGCGGGAATAATTGATACTAAGACAGTTAAGGGGAGTCAATTATTGCAACCATGCCTGGAGTTTAACGGAGCGTGCCCCGGCTGTGGGGAAACTCCATATATAAAGCTGCTTACACAACTATACGGGGACAGAATGATGATAGCCAATGCTACCGGTTGCTCGTCCATCTGGGGGGCAAGTTCTCCTTCCATAGCATATAGTACGAAATCCGACGGCAGAGGCCCTGCCTGGGCGAATTCTCTTTTCGAAGATAATGCCGAGTTTGGGTATGGAATGTACCTTGGGGTAAAGCAAGTTAGAGAAAAGCTGGTCGACCTGGCCAACCAGGCTCTTTCAACCAATATTAACGATGATGTGAGAGCAGTTTTGAAGAACTGGTTGGAGAACATCGACGACGGAGAAATGTCAGTTTCCGCATCTAACGCTTTAATCAAAATACTGGAGAATTCCGGGAACCTTTCCAATCCGGTTTTGCCCAAAATTTTGGAGCTTAAAGATTTTCTTGTTAAAAGATCTTTCTGGATAATCGGCGGCGACGGATGGGCTTATGATATAGGTTTTGGAGGGCTTGACCATGTGCTTGCCTCCGGCGATGATGTAAATATCTTTGTGATGGATACAGAAATCTACTCAAATACCGGAGGACAGGCATCAAAGTCCACTCCCACCTCAGCCGTAGCCAAGTTCGCCGCAGCCGGCAAGAAAATCAAGAAGAAGGATTTAGGATTGATGGCAATGAGCTATGGTTATGTATACGTAGCCCAAATAGCTATGGGGGCGAATATGAATCAGACTATCAAGGTAATTGTTGAAGCGGAAAAATACAAAGGTCCTTCCCTCATAATTGCATATTCGCCATGTATAAGCCACGGTATAAGAACCGGAATGGGAACAAGCATGCTCCAGGAAAAACGTGCTGTAGAGGCGGGTTACTGGCAATTATACAGATATAATCCAATGCTTATAGAGCAAGGTAAAAATCCTTTCATTCTTGAATCAAAGGAACCGTCAAAACCGTATAAGGATTTTATTACGGGTGAGGTGAGATACTCGGCTCTTAAAACCGTATTCCCCGATATAGCCGATGAAATGTATGATATATCGGAAAAGCACGCAATGGAGCGATATAACAAATATAAAAGCATGGCAGAACAATAAGAGACAGAAAATGTGCCAGAGAAATTATTATTTCTTTGGCACATTTACCACACTCATTTTTGATTTGAATCTGCATGTTGCTTGGCATTATCCACCTGTTCCTCGCTGGGCATTGTTACTTTTGAAATTTGTTTCGTCGACTCAATATTTGCCCAGGCCGCCGTATCATGCCTTTCAATGGGTGCGGCCTTTTTCTTGTAGTAGCTATCCGTTAGAAAAACACCTCCCCGTATGAAGTCATTTTATTATCATTTTGTCCCTACTTGATTTCAAATATGCGACATTTTTAGAAATTGGAACACAATCCTGCTCCGCTTCACGCACGAAATCGATAGACTGTGCGAAAACTGTTCCAACATGCCGGTTATAATATTTGATTATGCAATCATAAATAAGCGGCGTGGTTGCTGCGATTTAAAGCGAAGCATGGATTGCGAAGCGAGCGCGACTGGAAACCGGATGTTGGAGATGGAGCGCTAAATCGCAGAAGATCCTTCGCTGACGCTCAGGATGAAATATGTCAGCTATATCCGCTAAACTTGCATAGGTTTAATACTATTGGTAGTTTTCGCACAGGCTGGCAAGATAAGTTTGACAGCAGAACCGTTCTACTGTCTTACCTTTAAACAGAGAGCTTGACGATATAAAATTCGGCAGGTCTAAGAAGCGCCAATCCTACTTCAATGATGGTTATTAGCTCATCACTGTCCCCGGATTTTTTTATTCTGTATATACTTATAAAATATGCTTCCCTCGGCCCGGTTCCCCTTAAAGCACCGTTAGTCCATTCATTATTAAGAAAATCAGATAAACTTGTATATATTTTATTTTCTAAAGCCGGACTCCACACTTCGTATTTGGTCCATTGAAGTCCTTCTATAATTGATTCCCTTATAAAATTTATATATCTTCTGACGCTGATATACTTATACTCCGGGCTATTCGAGAGAGTTCTGGCTCCGTAAGCCAATATTCCCCTGCTATTTGTGCTGATAATGGGATTAATTTTTTTGAATAAATACTCCTCCTGTTCATTTCTACTGATAATACGCTCCAGACCGATCGCGCCCTGAATAGAAACACTGGCCGGGCATTTATGCACCCCTCCCTCTCTGTCGCTATTAACATATGTTCCGGCAATAAAACCTCCCGGCGGAACTAATTGGTTTTTATTGTTTTTCGTATCTCGCGTCTTCAACCAGGGTGAATAAACAGCAGCGAATGAACTGTCATAATAGGGTGCTTGTGTGTAACCATTGTCCCCCTTAGGAGTATCAATAATAACTATTCTATCCTGCAACTGTTCACATTGATTTATCATTGCCTGATTAAGCCCGGGGATTTCCTGTGCGTCGGGAGAATAGAGAATAGTGATTTCATCAATATCACCCAGCGCACTCAACCCTTTTTGGGGTTGACCATTTTGACCCGAACTACCTATATAATCACTTAATTGGATCCGCGATCCATCATTCCCTTTAGTTAAAAAACTTATATCCCTGTCATTAATCGGAACGCTCCTGCTTACCCATGATTTTACATTAATCTTTATAAGTCTGGATTTTGAATTTACAGTTTCATTGAAGGAAAATCGTGAGAGATTGGAAAGAGATACATCTTCGAAAACTTCGGATATCCTTGCGGTAGGTTGAATCTGCCTTGTTCCTTTAGCCCCGGCTCCTGATGGTATGTAATTATCATAATACTTGACTTCCATTTTAAAAGTGGGATCATCTTCTGTTGAATTCTGACCGGGAGAGATTTTTACAGCTATGCGGTTTCCCCATATTCCCGGCGAAATTGCTTCAACCGTTGCCAGCACCCTTTTCCCGTCGGTAAGTTCTCTTTTTGCCCTTTTCGCATCCTGGGATGTTACTCTTGCAACATACAGCTTTTCGCCTTTATTCTCAAAAAAACCGTTTACAGAATATGCAAGATAAGAGTCATCGTAATACTCTCCAAAGATATCTTCGAATTGGGAGAAGCTTGTTATCAGCTGCGGTTCCAAAGGCCCTCTCTCCGTGATGCCGAGAAAACCCGCTACAGCTGTATCCACTCCCTGAATCGTGCGGTCATATGGTATTTCCTCTATGTATACATCGGGAGGCGATATGGTTTTGACAGAATCAATATGGCTTTGTTCGTCAACAGATATTTCACCGGATTCTTTTACGGAATTTATTGAAACGGCTTCTGATGCAACATTGGTCTGGTTCCCTTTGCCGGCTACAAAAATGATTAAAAGCCCAATAGCAAAAACAACGGTCATGATAAAAATAAAAATACTCTTACTTCTCATGGCACCTCACTCTTCTTAAAGTATCACCATTTACCGGAAAAATAGGTTCTTCCTTTATAGGCAGCGGGTTACACCTATTATTAAAAATGTGCAATCATAATGAAGATTTTGATGACCAGCAAAGCCTTTATTAAATAATATATCATATTGTAGAATTTTCCACAAGAAAAGCCTGACACAATACGGAATAATTACTATTAAGAACCATGCCTGCAAATTATGAAATTTTCTCTATAAAAATTCTTGCTATATTCGGATCAAACTGCTTACCTATATTAGCCCTGATCTCTTCAATGGCAGCTTCCTTTGTCATTGCTTTTCTGTAAGATCTATCTTGTGTCATAGCATCATATGCATCAACAACTGCTAAAATTCTTGAGAGTAACGGAATTTCTTCTCCTTTCAGCTTATTGGGATAACCTTTTCCATCCCATCTTTCATGGTGGTAAAGTATGTACTCGGCAATAGGTGCAAGCTCAGGAGATGACATTGCAATTCTGTAACCTATTGTGGGATGCTTTTTCATTTCCTGCCACTCTTCGTCTGTGAGCTTTCCGGGTTTGTTCAATATAGCATCTGATATTCCGATCTTTCCGATATCATGTAATGTTGATAAAAGCTCAAGCTCGTTTAGTTGTTCGTCTTTCAGATTCATCTCCTTACCTATAGCCCGTGACAGCTTAATCATTCTCTGAGCATGTTCCTCGGTTTCCTGGCTCTTTTCAAAAAGAGTTATCTTCATTGATGAAATTATTGAGCTGTGCAAGCTTCTATTCTGCAGGAGCTTGTCTCTATACATATATTCCTCGGCAACCCTTATCACATCTATTAATGATTCTCCCATTGAGTTTCTTGTCGCGCACCCCAAAGATATTGACGTATGATAAGGATCATCCCTTTTCTTGCCCCTGTATTCAGAGCAAGCTTTTTCAATCTGTTTCATCTTTTTGTAAACGGCATCTGCTCCGGTATTAGGCAATAATATACCAAATTCGTCTCCGCCTATCCTTGCTATGATTTCCCCATTATTACAGCAGCCGACCAATATCTCAGATATCTTTTTTATCAGCTTGTCCCCTGCGCTATGCCCCAAGGCATCGTTAATAAGCTTTAATCCGTTTATATCTCCCACTATTATAGACAGTGGAATATAGGGCATCATGTCGAGACGTTTCTTTTCCTCCTCAAAATATCTCCTGTTGTATAACCCGGTTAAAACATCATGATAGGTCAAATACAGTATCTGTTCCTCTCTCTCTTTCTGGACGGAAATATCAATAATCAGACCTTCTATAGCCTCAACCTCGCCATTATCTTTGTATACACCCCGACCCTGCTCAAAGACCCATTTTTTTTCGCCTGAAGCAGTTGTTATATAATACTCCTCTTTAAAAACAACTTTTTCTTTGAGTACCCGGGTCCATTTTTCCCATAAATATTCTCTGTATTCTTCATTAATTAATAAATTATAAGTAATATCTTTATTATGCAATAAGCTTTCGGGTTTATAACCGGTTAATTCATAACATCCTTCCGAAACAAAAAGCATGGTCCAGTCCCTGTCATATTTGCACCGGTATGCCATACCGGGAAGATTGGAAAATAGCATTGCCATGCTGCGCTCTCTTTCAAACAACTCTTCTTCAATCTTTTTCTGTTCCGAAATATCCTCTATTATGCAGATATGATTGCCGCTCTCACTATCGATCGTAAGAGATGCCATGGTCATATTCACCCATACGATCGATCCATCCGGCCTGATAAATCTTTTTCGCATGGAATATCCGTCTATTTTACCTTCATAAAGCAAATCTATATTATTTAAATCAGCCTGCAAATCATCGGGGTGGATAAAGTCAACCCATGTGGTTTCCTTCAATTCCTTCTTTGATCTTCCCATTATTTCTTCAAACTTGGGATTTACGTCTATTAGTTTGAATTTGCTTTCCCCTAAGGCAATACCGACCGGAGACTGATTAAAGAATGTTTTAAGCAGTCTTTCACTTTCTTTAAGTTTTTTATTGACAAGCTTAAGCTGTTTTCTCTCGGCTTTTATTTTTTTGCCGTATAGGGCTGAGATGCCCATAATTATTAAAAGCGATAGTGTAAAAAGAATAGCAGGCGTTATTGTATTTTTTGACTCAATGTTTAAATAAAAAGCAACCAAAGTAAGCAAAATAGCAAGGATAGTTATATATATCGCCAGTTTTCTTATTGTACTTTTACCTATTGTTCTCCTTTTTTTGTTCATTACGAAGACTCCTCTGAATGATACAACTGTAATACGAATCTGGTCAGGATAACCCAAAATAGACCTTAATACATATTATTAGTACCTTTCCTTATTACCAAATATTAATAAGATTAAAACAATCAAAAGTAGAAAATGAAATTATTCATCCCTCTATTTTCCTGTAAGCGCCTTTTGCCGCGCTTTTCAGCACTAAAACAGATAGATATGAAAGCAAAAGAATAATTGTCAGCATTATGGCAAAAACGGCAAAAGAATCATGCACAAATGCGACAACAATGTAGCCTATAACACCAAGAATTGTAACCGCAAGAAAACCCAGAAGCATAGCAATAACAACGTTGAAATTTTGTTTAATTGCTTCCTGCGGATTATTCCACACAAGCTTTGGCCGCATCAAGTCAATATAAATACCAATTGCACTTATAGGCACTAAAGCGGCGGAAGTCAATATTACAATCATAATGGTTGAAATGATTGAGATTTTAAAAGACAGAATGGCCATGAAAGCGGACAATAGCGCAGCGATAAATGATATGGAATACCCGGCTAAAAGCTTGCCAAAGACCTGGATTTCAGGCTTAACGGGTATGTTTTTAAGAATCCAGATATTTTTTCCTTCCCGGGAGAAAGTACTGGATACGGCCGGATTGATAAGGACAAACAAGGCAATGATCCCTGCTACGATCAATATTAAAGCAGGGTTTGACTCACTATTCTCAATCAGACGGTATAAAAACTGCAAATCAGGATCATTGGCCAGGTTGCCCCCGAACATAGGCAGCATAATAAGTAAAGGAGCCATAAACACCATTACTAATGAGTTCAAAGCATATATAGGTGTCCGCAGCAAAGTTAACCATTCAATTTTGAAAATGGTCAATACTTGTGATAAACTTTTGTAGCTAAGTTTGGTTTTGCCTGTTGAAATTCCCGTTTCCAATTGAGCTGTCGCACCTCTTTGGTATATGAACGATGCAATAAAAAAAACCAACCCAAAAGCCATTACCGATACAATTATCAGATATGCCATATTGATCAGAGCCTCGGACATAGTACCCGAAAGAATCTTTGTTATCCAGACTGCGGGTGGGAAGGCTCTTCCAATATACTCCACCATCGCGTTGCTGCTTTTAAATAACTGCATTAAGAATTCCTGTTCATTCTCAGGCATGCGGCTGATAAAATAGTTCTGTCCTAAAAATACAGCCACCAGTAAAATGATGCTGCCGATAATAGTTATAAGGTCACGGTTCCTGGAACGGCTTACTATACTCATAAGAAAGAGTGAAAAAAGGGCAGATATAACCAGAGGCACCAAAGGAATAATCAGCGTGCAGATAATTGAAAGAACATAATACGTAATGCCCATTTTCTGTCCGACCCCATATATAATGACCGGCGGAATCATCAGAAAAAAAGCAAACGGATACTCTCCCAATAACACAAGTGCAAATTTTGATAAAAAGACATTCCCCTGGGAAAGAGGCAGGCTTGCCAGAAGTTCGGTATCCTTTGCTAAGAAAACGGTGCTCAATATATAAAAAATCCCGAATATCAGTACAATGATCCCGGAAATCACTGCCGCCATGGTAAGCACAACCTGAGGCGCATTAATCATAATCGCGCCCCTGTATAGCTGAAGCATTATGAAGGTATACATTCCGATTACCTCAGCCAAAGCTATAAGAATAATAAAGCCCATGCCTATGCTTTTCCAAAAAGCTTTTTTATCACTTTTTAAATTATATAGAAGATTAGATACACCGTATCGTGCATTTATCTGAAGCTTCAGTAAACTAATGAATTTACGCATCGAAATCACTGCCTCCTTCTTCGGTAAGGCTTAAGAAGATACTCTCCAAAGAGGAGTCCTGTGAGTGTCTTAACTCATCCATGGTACCAACAGCTATGATCCGGCCTTTGTTTATTATACCGATTCTGTGACATAGCTTTTCCGCGACCTCCAATACATGAGTTGAGAAAAATACGGTATTTCCGTTAGCACAATGATTATTCATTTCCTCCTTCAGAAGGTGGGAAGCTTTAGGATCCAGGCCTGTTAAAGGCTCATCCATTATCCAAAGAGGCGGCTGATGCAAAAGGGCTCCCGTTACAATTATTTTCTGCTTCATTCCGTGTGAATAGCTCTTTACAGGCTGTCCCGCCGCTTTTTTCATATCGAACATCTCCAGGTATTTTTCTATTCGTTCTTTTCTTATGTCAGACGGAACCTCAAATACATCGGCTATAAAATTAAGATATTCTATACCTTTTAGCCTTTCGTATATATCATGGGTATCAGGAACAAAGCCCATATTCATTTTAGCTTTAATGGGATCCTTCTCGATGTCAAAACCGCATATTGAAATTTTCCCCTCATCAATCGGCAATATTCCGGTTATCATTTTAATGGTGGTGGTTTTACCCGCACCATTTGGCCCCAAAAAGCCGAATATCTCCCCTCTTTTTACCTGCAACGAAATATTGTCTACAGCTTTTACCTTGCCTTTTGAATATGTCTTGGAAACATTTTGTATAGACAGCATAGGATGCACCCTTTCAATTGTATTAAGACTCTTTATACCCAACTGTGTGAAATACAGGCTCCCACAATCGATCAACGTTATTACCGAAATAAGATATCACGGCTTCTAAGGACAAAACCCTTATAAAAAGTATAACTAAAAAGACCGGTAATTAAAAGCCTTTTTAAAGCATTGCGTTAAAAAATCGCTGATATGCATATGGTCATTGGGCAGCAGTATTATTTCTTATTCTTAATATCTCTCCATATTCCAAAAATAATCGGAACCAGAAGACTTATACCCCCTGAAATCAGCCATTCGTTCATCCCTAAAGGAATAGTGCCGAAGACTGAAATTAAAAAAGGCAAATATATAACCCCGACAAGTAAAAGTACCGAGCTTATGACCGCAAGAACCAGATATATATTTGAGAATAATTTAATCTCAAATAATCCCCGGGTTTCAGATTTACATTCAAAAACATGAATCAATTGTGAAAGAACTAGTGTTACCAGTGCAGCAGTTCTGGCAGCAGCCAGATTTGTGCTGCAGGTAAAAATTATTAAAAAGCTTGCCAATGTTGAAAGTGCTATTAAGATACCCCTTATAGCGATCACACCTGAAAGGCCGTGGGCAAAAATGCTTTCATTTGGAGACCTGGGGGGGTTGTTCATTATCTCCGGTTCACCGGGCTCCAACCCGAGAGCAATGGCCGGCAACCCGTCGGTTGCAAGATTTACTATTAAAATCTGAGCCGGCATTAAAGGTATGGGCAGCCCTATCAATGATGCCAAAAACATTGTAAGAACCTCCCCTACGTTGCAGGATAGCAAATATCGAATAAATTTTCGGATATTTGAGTAAATATTTCTGCCTTCCTCCACTGCCGCCACGATGCTTGAAAAATTATCATCCATAAGAATCATAGCTGCCGACTGACGAGTTACATCAGTACCTGACTTTCCCATGGCAATGCCGATATCGGCATCCTTTACCGCCGGCGCATCGTTAACTCCGTCGCCGGTCATTGCTACGATATTGCCTTTTTCTCTATAAGCTCTCACAATTCTAAGCTTATGCCTCGGATATACCCTTGCATAAACGGTCGTTTTATTGCATATTTTCTTTAACTGTTCGTCAGCCATTTGATCCATATCAGTGCCTGTAAGCACCAGATCGCCTTCTCTATATATATCAATGGCAGAAGCTACGGCCTTCGCGGTTTCTTTATGGTCTCCGGTTATCATTACAGTTTTTATCCCGGCCTTTCTACACCTGTAAACGGCTTCCAAAGCTTCCTTACGAGGCGGATCGGTCATCCCCGATAGCCCTATGAAAACCATCTTCTCTTCTAATCTATCGCTATGCACCTGGCTTTTTTTAACGGTTCTGTATGCAAATCCAATTACTCTGAGAGCCATAGCGGTCATTTTTCTGCATTCCTGCATCACATTATTGCGTTCTTCGGGGGTCATTTCTCTTTCATAATCTCCGACGAGTATTTTGTTGCATTTTTCAAGAATAACCTCCGGAGCACCTTTGGCAAAAAGAAAGAACTCGCCCTTATTTGTGCGGCATATTACTGACATAAGCTTGCGGTCGGAATCAAAAGGAATTTCCCTCACCCTTTGATAATATGAACCTACGGCGTTTTTATCCATACCTGAATCAATTGCGGCTCTGACTAAAGCTACCTCTGTCGGATCCCCCTCTATATCAAGAGCTTTCTTTTTATTCTCCTTTATCTCAACAAGGCGTGCATTACCGCAGATTAGGCCCGTTTTTAAAAGAAGTCTCAGAGCAAATGCCTTATCAAGTTGAACCTCTTTTCCTTTACTTACAATGACCATCTTATTATTAGAATTTTTATCCAGGATATATGAGTTTTTCCCGGCATAAGCAGAAACAACGGTCATACGGTTTTCCGTTAAAGTGCCTGTTTTATCTGCGCAGATCACAGTGGCACACCCCAACGTTTCAACAGCCGGAAGCCGTCTTATCAGCGCATTTTGCTGAACCATCCGGCGTACGCCGATGGCCAGGGCTATAGTGACAACCGCAGGAAGGCCTTCCGGCACCGCTGCAACTGCCAGGCTTATACCCCCTAAAAGCATCTGGACGATGGGTTCCCCTCTGAATATGCCCATAAGTGCAACTACCGCGCAAATTATAAGACAAAAGGTTACAATAACTTCTCCGAGTTTTTCCAGCCTTTTTTGCAGTGGGGTTTCCTGTACTCCTGCTGTAACGATCATATCGGCTATTTTGCCCATTTCAGTTTTCATACCGGTAGCAATCACTATGGCCTTTCCGGTACCGTTGGTTACCAGGCTTCCCATGTAAAGAAAATTTGTATTTGTAATTCCGTTCTTTCTGTATGTTATTTTATTTGCTTCACTTTTTGATACCGGAACCGATTCGCCGGTAAGCATTGATTCATCCAAAAACAGGGAATTTGCTTCTATTAATATACTATCAGCGGGAATACGATCACCGGCTTCAATGACAATCAAATCTTTTGGCACAATCATTTCGGCAGGTATATCCTTTATTGCTCCGTCACGAATCACCCTTGCACGGGGAGCCGCCATATTCATCAGAGCTTGCATAGCCTTTTCAGTTCGCATTTCCTGAAAGAATCCAAGGAGTCCGTTAAGTATTAAGATTACTAAAATAGCAATACCCTCGCTGTTTTCACCCATAAAGAATGATATTACCGACGATACTATGAGAATAATTATCATTAGATCGGTGAATTGAGATAATAAAGTTTTAAGCCAGGACTTCTTTTTCCCTTCCTTTAAAACATTCCTGCCATAAACCTCAAGATTCTTTGCCGCATCAGACTCAGACAGACCATAGCTGTTTTTTTGCATTTCTTCGTATACCAAGGTACGTTCCAAAGCCTCCACAATACCACTCCCTGAATAATAAAAATAGGACAATCTATTTTATTCAAGTCCTATAGGGATTAGTACAGCGGGAGGAACCTTCGACACCGCTACGCCTCGCTCAGGATTACGGAGTGGTACTGCGCTTCGCTGTATTCATAATGACATCAATTGCTCTGTTTCTTGGCTGTTTTGCTCTCTCATAAACAGGGTTACGTCCACAATCCATGCTTCGCTTTAAATCGCAGCAACCACTCCGCTTATTTACGATTGTATAATCAAATATTAATACCTGCATACAAAAACAGTTTTTGCACAGTCTGTTGTTCCTGTGACATATCCCCACAGCATACCGTTATTGACAAAATGAGACAAATACTGTATATTTTTTTAATAGGATCAATAAGTAAAGGGGTTTTATTATGCCGTTTTTTAGTATTATTAATGCATTATTAATTCTGATGGCTGCTGCTGTAGTATGGCATATTTTTTTTGGTGGAGGGACTGCTAAAAAGAATGAAGTAAAACGTACAATAGATATAACAAATAAAATCGAATCCATTGGCGGAAAATTAATTAATATTGAAACCTCGAAAAAAAGCGAATGCCCTTTTAATAATGAAATAGATTACGAAGACGGCTCAGTTTATGTATTTTATAAAATACACTATGTGCTCGATGATGAGAATAAGGAGGGATGGGCAATTCTTATATTGCGGCCATCCTTTATTACTATGAATTCGGCCGGCGCACATGATACCGAATGGATATGGAGATTATAGTTACCATACGGTAGTCGCTCACTTAAATGCTAACTTAACTTATTGAAGACAAACGGTACCAGACGCTCACTGAGCCCTTCCACATGCATACTTCTAATACATTGGATGAAGAAAAAAGGTTGCCTAATCAATATTATCAAGACTTGAACCAGATTCTTATTTTTATTCGTACTACTATGGCTATACATAAGTTTATTAAATAATGATAAACAGGATTCGGCTCACTCACCTTGACTCAGGCTCAGAAACAACTGTCGTCAATTAACAGCTCCACAGGGCAATGATCCGAGCCCATAACATCAGAATGAATAACGGCATCCTTTATTTTATCCTTCAGGGATTTAGATACACAGAAATAATCAATGCGCCACCCCGCATTATTCTGCCTGGCTTTAAACATATATGACCACCATGTATAAGCCCCGGTTTTATCGGGATAAAAGTGTCTGAATGTATCTATAAAACCCGCTTCCAGTAGTTCGGTAAACTTATTCCGCTCTTCATCTGTAAATCCGGCATTTCGACGGTTTGTTTTAGGGTTTTTAAGATCTCTTTCTTTATGTGCTACATTCAAATCCCCGCAGATTATTACCGGCTTTATCCTGCTCAGGGATACCAGATATACTCTAAAATCATCCTCCCATTCCATTCTGTAGGGCAGCCTCTCTAATTCTCTCTGAGAATTAGGAGTATAAACATTCACCAAATAGCAGCCTTCAAATTCAAGAGTAATAACCCGTCCTTCGCGGTCGTGTCTGTCTATCCCTATTCCATATGTAACATTGACCGGCTTTATCTTTGTATAAATAGCAGTTCCCGAATAGCCTTTCTTTTCCGCATAGTTAAAATATGAAATATATCCCTCTAAAGCCAAATCAAGCTGGCCTTCCGAGATTTTCGTTTCCTGCAGGCAAAGAATATCCGGTTTACTATTATCGAAGAATTCCAGGAGACCTTTTCCCAATATTGCTCTTAATCCATTAACATTCCATGACATAAGTTTTTTCATTTAATTTACCCCTTCTATTTTTGTCCACTTATTTTGTCGTTCAAAAGCTTCAACTGCTTCATTGGCATTCTTGATCACATCTTCACCAAACCCCATTATTTTTAGAAGTTTTATGGCATTCCGGGATGTGGCTCTACCATCCTTAATTCTATAATCAAATCTAATGTCATTGTAGCTGATCTCTTCCTCAAAATGTTTGTTCTCAAATAAATCTGATAGAATATATGTTAATTCAATATCGTGGGTAGCCGCAAAAATACAAGTATTTTTCTGGGCCAATGCAAATAAAACCTGTGAAGATGCAGCAATTCGTTCAATTGTATTAGTGCCCCGCAACACCTCATCTATTACACAAAGGCATGTTATCTTATTATCCACCCTTGAAAACATCCTTTTAAGCGATTTTATTTCGGCGATAAAATAGCTTTCTTCGTTTATTATACTATCTCTCAACGCCATAGAGGTAATAGGAAATAAGGGTATGGATATCCAATTTTTCGCCAGGCAAAAGCCAAGGGAGTGCGCCATAAGCGTATTGATGGCAATAGTTTTTAAATATGTAGATTTCCCCGAGGCGTTAGAGCCGGTTACCAGTATCGGTTTCACAGACATAACAGAATTGGGCATACAATCCTTTATCAATGGATGTACCACATCTTCAGCCACAATAGTAAAGTTATTATCAGATGGATCCCACATAATCTCAGGTTTACAGCATAAACCGGAATTCTTCTTATCTTTGACACATTCTCTGTATGATGCGATACCAATAGTCGCATCTATTTCACCTATAATTTCTATTAAATGTACAAAATCCTCGTAATGCGTTTCAATAAACATTATAGAAGACTGGTAACGCCATAAATCAATGAGAAAAACCATATAAAATATAGCCATCATATCAACAATTATATTTCCTGTGAAACCTACAAGCGCACTACTAAAAGATCCTTTTCTCAATAGGGGGCGCAGCTTCATAAAACTATTATTCAATTCAGCATATTTTTTATTAAGACCATTTGGTTTATTTTTATATAGTTTTTTTGCAAGATTAATAATTTTAATAGCCTGTGTCACCACTTCCAGACCCAAAAATAATTCTTTTACCTTTGCTGTATAGTATAGCGCATTAATACCGAAACCGAAAACTGCCCATAACACTCCATAGCCAGGATTAATAAAAAGCAGAGGCAAACTCAATAACGGAAAGAATGATAATAACTTGAATACCCATTGGTTATCTAATTTCAAAAAACCACACTTATCAATAAGTGAATCTATCCTGCTAGGTCTGAATTTCCCAGTGCCAGCCAATACTGCCTGTGTTTTTTCCCTGTCATCTTTGTGTTCCGTCCAGTAATCAATGGTTTGTATTCTATCGGCAAACTTATGCCTGTCAAACAATGGAGTTCTAAGGATACAATACAGCATACTGTCCCCTAGAGATGTCATAGTGTTGTTGATCAAATTGTAAAAGCTGTCCATCTCAAGATCATTCCAGGTTATGTCGTCTATAATCATTTCAGTGCTTTTTTTCTCGCGGGAATTAAAAAACTTTGAAAAAGATTTAAAATCATATTCATCAAAATCATTTTCAGGTAAAGCTGCCCATGAATTGCGGATTCTATCCCTTACCTTCTTTTTATGCTTTATTGATTGAATAAAATTTGTGCTTATTAAAAAAGCTAAGACTGCAATAAATATAATCAAATATTCTAACATATAAACCTCCGTCAGAATTATCATATAAAGTATATACTTATTTTACAAATCCCACAATATATTACAATCAACCGCTGCGTGCAATAAATCTTATTTTTTTATTGCATTACTACATTTTCAATGCTACAATATGAAAGAACAAAATGTCTTTAAAGTTGGTACAGAGATGCCGACAAGATGTTAAATATCGTTAGATTAAGGCAGTTATTAAACTTGCCCGATTTTAGTGAGATACGATCTTGTCTGCAGGGCAAGATTTTTTTATGTCCTTATTAGAAAACTGCGGAGGCAAAGCAATGAAGTTTAAGGCTCAGATAATGGATGAAATATCGGTTGAACGCGCTATTGTCCGCATTGCACATCAAATAATCGAAAAGAATCATGGCGTTGATAATCTCTGTATTATCGGAATAAAGACCCGGGGGGTACACATCGCATCAAGACTCGTAAAAGCAATCCGTTCAATTGAGGGTGTACAGGTTGATATGGGGGTACTTGATATCAGTTTGTACCGTGATGATATTTCAGATTTAACACAGGAGCCTGTACTAAACTCAACAGATATTCCTTTTTCGTTAGTGAATAAAAATGTTATCCTGGTAGACGATGTTATCTACACCGGGCGCACTGTCAGAGCGGCAATGGACGCCATTATAGCCGAAGGCAGACCTGCAACTATACAGCTTGCCGTACTTATTGATCGAGGTCACAGAGAACTGCCGATACGAAGCGACTATGTAGGCAAGAATATACCTACCTCAAAATCTGAGGTAGTAGCCGTACATCTAAAAGAATACGATGGAGACACTAATGTACAGCTGTTTGAAAAAGTACTCAATTAAATTTATCATAAACAAGGGGGATTTATAGTTATGCAAAAAAATCAACAGGTAATTGGGTATCTTCCCGACGAGAAGCCGCCAATATTTACATTGCTGCTTTACGCAATTCAGCAGGTTATAGTAATGTTCCCTGCCACAGTTGCAGTCGCAATCATAACGGGCTTTCACATCTCTACTACTATCTTTGCAAGCGGTCTTGCAACCATTTGCTTTATTTTTGTAACAGGAAGAAAAATACCTTTATACTATGGCTCCAGCTTTTCATACATTGCTGCCATAGCCGGGCTAATGGGTTCTGAAGCACTTTTGGGATCTTCGCTGGACCAAAAGATTGCGATAGCACAGTTTGGTATTGTAATGTCCGGGTTTGTATCCATAGCTGCAGGTGTTATTGTCAATCGTTTCGGGAGAGATTCCATTGAAAGGATTCTTCCCGCATCTATTACCGGCCCTATAGCTATGGTAATAGGTCTGACTCTTGCGGGAAATGCTTTAACAGATGCAACATCAATAAAGATTGATATGGCAGGTACAATTAGCGTAGCCGAATCGGAAATCGGCAAAGCCAACAACATGGCATGGATTATTGCTCTTGTTACCTTATTATCAACCATACTTTTTTCAGTTTATTTAAAAGGTGTCGCAGGGCAATTACCTTTGCTTTTAGGACCTGTTCTTGGCTGTATTACGGCTTTTATCATTAAATATGCCGCAAACGTTGATTTATTCAGAGTCTTACCTGAAACAGCAGGCAACGGTTTTTTTGCTCTTCCCCATTTCACGCTTCCAATACCCTCGTGGGCAGCGGTTGTTGCCATTATGCCCATAGCCATTGCGACAATTCCTGAATCAACAGCCCATGTATATCAGCTTGATATTTATGTAAATGATTTAGCCAAAAAGAAAAATTCCCGTAAAAAATATGATATTGCCGAAAGACTTGGCTCCAACCTTATTGGTGACGGTATCGGTGATATTGTTTCAGGTTTTATAGGCGGACCTGCCGGAACAAACTACGGTGAAAATATCAGTGCAATGGCCATTACCAGGGTGTTTTCTATTCCGGTTCTTATTGCTGCATCGATACTGGCTATGGTAATAGCATGCTTCACACCTCTCGTAAATGCAATCTATTCTATCCCGTATTCAGTTATCGGCGGCCTTGAGATTTACCTGTTCGGCGCCATAGCCGCCCAGGGTATTGCGATTATGGTTGAGAAAAAAGTTGACTTGTTCAGCTCAAAGAATATTGCAATAATAGCTACTATAATGATAATCGGGCTTGGCGGCCAATATGCTTTTGGGGGCAACATTCCGTTCTTCGGAATGCAGATTCCATGCGTAGCCGGAGCCGCAATTTTCGGAATCATCTTGAATCTCATCCTGTCAATCGGCGATAAGAAATAAGTTAAGGTATGATTTTTAGATCAATAATAAGCTAAATAAAAAAAGTATAATATTTTATGCTGCAAATGTAAATGACGTGGCGTGGTTGCTGTGGTTTAAAGCGAAGCATCGATTGCGTAGCGGGCGCGACTGGAAACTGGATGTTGGAGATGGAGCGCTAAATCGCAGCAACCTACAGCCATTAAACCTGAGACTTAATATTATTGGCAGTTTTTGCGCAGTATGCATTAATAGCCGTGTATGAGTTTTCCACGAATCAGTCGATGGACCAGCCGCCATCCACCATCAAGATCTGCCCGGTCACAAAATCAGCCGCAGGACTTGCCAGATAGCGTACGGCACATGCTACATCAATTGGTTCACACAGACGTCCTAAAGGGATATGGTTAAGAAAGTACTGATACATCTCTTTATCTTCCATAACCGGTGCGGCAATTGGAGTATTATTCAGAGCGGGACCTACAGCATTGACATTGATCTTGTATTTTGCCCAATCCATTGCAAACGCTCGGGTCATCTGAACCACAGCACCTTTGCTGGTGCAGTAGCCCATTGTATTGCGCAGGGCGCGCACTCCCCCAATAGAAGCCATATTCACAATTTTTCCACCGTTTTGTTTAACCATACTTTGAGCAGCATATTTACAGCAAAGGAACACTCCTTTTACATTGACTGCCATAATGCGATCAAACGCTTCTTCATCAAACTCAAGGGAATCCATACGTCTTGTGACGCCGGCGCAGTTAACAAGTATATCAACCTTACCATGATCGGAAGCGACTTTTTTAAATAATGCCTTAACCTGAGCGGAGCTGGTCACATCCAGTATGGAAAATTCCGCCTGAAAGCCTGCCTTATTAAGGTCGTCCACTATAGCATTCCCTCGTTCTTCGTTATAGTCGGCCAAAACAATATATGCTCCTGCACGAGCTAATTCCTGACAGATTACTTCTCCAATTCCACCGGCTCCCCCGGTAATTACAGCAATTTTCCCATCAATTCGAAACCTGTCCATCAGATAATTCCCCCTATTTTTGCATTTCTTCCGGTCGGATATTATCCACCTGCGCGTAAAAATATATAATTTCCAGGAATCCGCCTTCTTCATACTCAAATACATGCCATTCAAGCGGCGGAAAATGACATGCCATTTCAGGTTCCAGAGGAATCCGCTCTCCTAATTTGTCTTTTTCCGGTCCAAAGCGGACATACGCCCGATCGGCTGCTGTTACAATGATTGTTTCCTCAGCATGCTGGTGCGGCTCCATAGGTCCATATTCGGCTGAGTAGCGGGTCCAGCCAAGGGTCATCTTTTTGCTTACCGCAGGCCCGGCCTTTCCTACCGCCGTCTGTACGCCGCGGCCCGGCAAGGCATTAACCGGTAACTCTTTGCGCTTAACAATATTCATGTGTTGCCTCCTTTTCTGTCGAACTCTTATAGACGTTCTGCATTTTCAATGTCTTTAAATATGGTTGCTCAAAATAAAAAATAAGTGAAATTTGTCGCCTATCAAGGCGGATACTTGTGATTTGGATTTGATTAAGAAATAATAATAACTATGTTAAAAATGATAGCACCTTTCTAAAGATTTCATTATGGGCGCCAGAAACTCCATGGATAATCTTGCAGACTCCAGCAGTGATGGTACCGGAAGACACTCGACAGTGACATAACCCTTATAATTCATCGCATAAAGCATTTTTAACACTTCCACAAAATCGATGCTTCCAAATCCGGGAGGCATACGGGTGGAATCGGAAAAATGCACGTGCCCCATCCATTTCATACCCCGGACTAACGCCGACGGAACAGACGGATCCTCCAGGTGCATGTGGTATACGTCCAGCAGAAGCAACACAGGATGTTTTATGCCGTCATTGATCCGCTCTACTACTTCTACCATTTCCTGTACATTATTGTGATATTCCAGCTCAAAACGATTTACCGGTTCGTACATAATAGTGGTGCCTGTCTCCCCTGCATATTCCGATATTTCTCGCAAACTGTCAATAATCAGCTGTTGTGCCTGGCTAAATTCTTCGTTCTTACCAAGATGCCCTTGCATCAGTCCCACCATAACATAAGTGTTGAATTCTCCGCTCAACCGGCAAACTTTCTTCAGACATTCGATGGCACGGTGCCTGTCTGTTTCATCCGGATTGGATAGACGTAAAGAAGAATCAGCGCCATAAATAGCGCCGGTTCTAAAACCGGAAATCTTCATATCGTATTTGTCAAGCAGACTCCTTAAAATTGGTTTATCCACCTTGTCAGGGTCATTGATCAAGTACTCGACCGCCACATAACCCATTGCAGATAATTCTCTGAGATGTCGTTCCATTTCGTCCGGATCCATGCCGTCTACCAGTGGCAACGCAAAACTAAGTTCCATATAAACTACCCCCCAAATTATATCTAATAATTATCGATTTATTTTTCTTCCGGTGGATTATGAAGCCGTTTTAGACGTACTGCCTTTTTTACCTTTTTTGATTTTCCTGAGAATCGATCATAAGCCTTAGTCAGGACACCAATCTGCAGAATGCTGATCAAACAGAGTTCCGACAACCGTGCGGCAGGTAGATCACTCAGCGGAAGTGGCATCTTCGCATCGGTTGCCAATACGATATCGGCGCATTTTGTCACAGATGAATTCTTGTGTCCGGTGATGCAAATAGTTGTTGCACCATTTTCTCGAGCCACCTTCAATGCATCGATCGTGTTTTTGATCTCTCCGCTGTGGGTAAGTCCCAATGCGACATCTCCTTTTTTTAGATACGCAGCCGACATCACCTGTGTGGAGGCATCTGTAATTTGCTGGCAGTATAATCCGGTGTGAATAAAGCTGTTGCTTGCACAGTAGGCCATTGAACCGGATCCGCCTTCGGCATAAATATGTATGGTTTTGGCAAAGGCTAATGCCTCCACGGCTCTCTCAAGCTGTTCGTTGTCCAGTGAGCGGTATATGTCGTCCAGTACCTTGTGTTTATAGGCTATAACCTTGTCTTTTATAGTACCGATATCGTCATCCAATTCGATTTGATCATCACCGTTTATTAGAGACAGCATATTGCGCTCAATCTGAAACTTAAGTTCGGAAAATCCCTTAAACCCGATTTCTCTGCAAAAGCGCACAACCGAGGCACCACTGGTATTAGTCCGTTTAGCCAGATCAAACACAGTTCCCGAAAGGACTTCCCGAGGATCCTTCATGATAAAATCTGCGATTAGTTTTTCCGATTTGCTCATTTTACTGTATTTTGATTGGATTCGCTTATTTATTTCAAAATTTGGTTTCATATCGTTCTTCCTTTTCCAGGGCAGACTAATACTCCCAATTCCTCCTGGGATTATTTGTGAAGTTTTGTAACCTATTTAATTTTTATAATGTAATAAATAAAATATATTTCACAAATAATTATACTCCTCTTACAATAAAAATACAACTATTCAAAATAACGAAATTTGATGCTGAAATATGTTGAAAAAACAAACCGAAACCAAAAAAGGGCCGTATCAATAGTGTTGTCATACTGAATGCATAGAATGACATATTCCACATTTGAGACAGCCCTGATTAATATGGAGGATGCATAATTCCCCCGACTATTCGTTTGCTGCAAGTCTTCCAAGATATGCTTCTACTACCCGAGGATCATCTTTCATTTTACTGGATGGCCCTTCCATAATGATTTTACCACCCTCAATTACATAAGTATAATTGGATACGTTCATAGCTAGTCGTGCATTCTGCTCTACCAGCAGAACGGGCACGTGCAGTTTAGTGTTAATCTCCACAATTTTCTCAAACAGCTCTGCTACAATTACAGGTGCAAGACCCATTGAAGGTTCGTCCAGCATTAGAACCCGCGGTCTGGCCATAAGTGCACGGCCTACCGCCAACATTTGCTGCTCACCGCCGGAAAGACTCCAGCCAAGTTGCTTTCTGCGTTCCTTAAGGCGCGGGAACAAATCAAATACTTCTTCCATTTCCTTGTCATAGGGTTTATTGCCGAAAAATCCATGCCAGTTAATCGTGCCGGTCTCCAGATTCTCTTCCACAGTAAGGCCTGGAAAAACGTGTCGTCCTTCGGGGACGTGGATTATACCGTTACGTGCCATATAGCCGGGCTTTTTATCAATTAACTCGTCTTCTCCTCTATATATGATCGAACCTGTACGTTTGATCATGCCCGATATCGATTTCAGCAACGTTGTTTTACCGGCGCCATTGGACCCAATCATTGCGGTAATCTCACCTTTTCGTACATGAAGATCGATTCCTTTGAGCGCTTCAATTGGGCCATAAAACGCATGCAAGTCTTTTATTTGTATCATATATTTTTCCCCCCTAAATAAGCAGCAATGACTTGCTCGTTTTTTGCTATTTCGTCCGGCGTTCCGCGTGCAATCAACTCCCCGAAGTTCAACACAACGATGTATTCGCATATGTTCATTACCATATCCATCTGGTGCTCAATCAGTACTACGCCAATGTTCTTCTCCTGAGCAGCATAATTCAACAACGCCATTGCATATTCGATTTCTTTTGTATTCAATCCCGCGGCAGGTTCATCAACCAGCATTACTTTTGGGTGTGCCAAAAGCGAACGTACAATTTCCAAAAGTTTCAACTTACCATAACTTAAAGATGTTATATCATCCTCCAAATCTACAGAAAACCCGGCTAGTTCCAGATATGTCTGAAGCTCGAGTTCAAAATTGTTGTTACGCTTGGAAAAAAAGCTTCTTAAGTATCCTTTTTTATCAGCCAAATCCGTGCTTACCATCAGATTGTCCCGGATATTGGACCGCTGCAAAAAACGCGGCGTTTGAAAAGTACGTCCTATCCCTATTCTGGCACGTGTATAAGGAGGCAATGTTGTTACATCTTGTCCATCATAGATTATTGAGCCGCCATCTGCCTCATAAATGCCGCTGATCACATTCAAAATCGTGCTTTTGCCGGCGCCGTTAGGTCCGATAAGGCCATACACCTTGCCTTTAGGCACTTCAAATGTTACGTTATTAGCCGCTACGACACCTCCGAACCGTTTGCATACATCTCTCAATTCCAGAATATATTCACTCATTTTGTTGCCTCCTTTATTTCTTTGGAATTATTTCCTGAATTTTTGGAAGCAAATTTTCGTTTAATATACTTACTAATAGCAGAACCCATGCCTGCAAAGCCCATTGGCATAAATACCATCATAATAATTACCAACAAACCATAAGATAACTGCAAATAACGGTCAATTCCCGGTACATCTCGCAGAAGCTCAGGCAGCACCGTAATTGCAAGTGAACCAACAACAATACCAAAGGAATTATTTACTCCACCTACCATAGTCATAATGATAAAAAGGGTGGAACGTTCGTAGGTAAACATATCTGCGCCTGTAAAACGCATTTGTAAAGCATAGCAGGCGCCTGCAAGACCACCTAGAAAGCCTGATATCGTGAAAGCTATGACCTTGGTGCGATATACATCAATTCCAAATGTGAGTGCTGCAGTATCATTATCGCGGATCGATGCCAGAGAACGTCCTAATTGAGTTTGACGGATACGTTCCACTATAACCGCAACTATAAGCACAAGAATAACCAGAAAATAAAACCATGTATAATAGTTATTGCCGAATTCAATGCCGAATATTTTCATTTGTGCAATATTGGTGATACCGCCGGCTCCGCCGAACAAAGGTTTGTAGTTCACAAAAAAAGTATATGATACCTGCACTAATGCTATTGTAGAAAAGGTGAAATAAGTACCTGTCAACTTCAAAAGAATCAAGCCTAATAAAAATGCGAGAAGTGCCATCATCGCAGCGCTTAATAACATAGCCTGAACCGGATCCATCCAGAATCCCCACCGGCCTGAACACAGGTTTGCGACGGCAAAAGCTCCGCCACCCATAAAGGTAAGCCCGCCGAATGAAAGCTGACCACCCATTCCAAGCATTACGGAAAGTCCATAGGACACAATGGCAAAAATTAAGGCGTTGTTTATCACACGTATGGAATAATCATTCATTTTTCCAGGCAGAATCATAACCAACAAAAGACAGATTGCCAGCAGGATCACCGTAGATAATTTAATTTTTGTCTTAATCTTGTTAATCATGCCATCACCTCACGCCTTATCCTTGATCTTCGTTCCAAATAAGCCTTGTGGACGAAAGATCAGGAATATTAAAAGAACCATAAACACTACAGCGTCTTTATAAGCGCCAAACCATACGGATGAAAAGCTTTCCAGGATACCAACAAATATTGAACCTATTATTGCACCCTTGATATTGCCCATGCCGCCTATAATCACGCCGGCAAAGGCTCGCAGCTGTAGCGTTCCAAGTGTTACATTGACTGTCAGTATCGGCGCCATCAGGAAACCGCCGATAGAGGCGAGTGTAATGGAGATTATGTAAGTCGCTGCCACAGTAAGTATAGTAGGAATACCAAGTAATTCTGCTACATATTTGTCCTGCGCGGCTGCTTCCATCATACGGCCTGCATAGAGTTTTTCAAACAAAATAAATACAAGTACAATTGCCACTGCTCCTACTAACATTGTAATAATCATCTGCCATTGAAGTTTGGCAGTACCAATGGTAAGAAGCATACCGCCTCCGGTTTTCGGGTTCGGCAACAGGGGAGGCATTGGACGCGGAAGGCTGCCCCATATTATTTGCACTATTTCCTTCACCACAATGGAGGTTCCAATGGTTGCAATAATAATCGCAGCCGGATAGCTGGCATTTCGCAAAGGCCAATACACAAAGAACATAAAAATCAATGCGATGAGTGCATAGGTCAGAAGAGCAACCGGAATCATAATCGGAAGCGGCAGCTTCATATCAACCAATAATCCCAACGCAACATAGGCTCCGGCCATAAAGAAGTCGCCCTGTGCAAAGTTTAATACACCTATTGCGCGTACCAGCATGATAATACCCATAGCCATTAAAGCATAAACCATGCCGAATGCAGTTCCATTCACTAACATGGACAAAATGGTATTGAAATTCAAATTCTCTCACCTCAAATTCCAAGTTCGTTACATACAGTAATATTGTTAATCTCCGGAAGCATTATCGGCAAAATTTACTGCAGTCGCGCAATGCCGGCAATTCTATTGGAGAAATACGGGGCGAAATAGATTTTACAAAATGTTGTATTTAAAAGACTTCGCCCCGCGTAGTCGAATTAAACTAATATGTTTTTATCAAGATTTATTAACGATATTTTACCTTGTCGATCAAAATTACCTTGCTGTCCTGAATTTGCACAAAGAACACTTCGGACAAGAAGCTATGTGTATCCTCGAAGGTATTGTATGTGCCTAATACGCCTTCATAGCCTTTAATCTTATAAATAGCGTCATTAATGGCATCACGGTCATAGCAGTCTCCTGCTATTTCCATTGCTTCTTTAAGGAGATATAATGAATCGTAGGAATAAGCAGTCGGTCCTTCGGTATGCTGTTTATATTTTGCATAATATGCTTTTTCGAACTCCTGGCCTACTTTAGTGTCCAGAGTATAGGCCCAGTCAGAGGTAGAATACCAACCATCGGCTGCTTTTCCTGCATTATCAATGATAATGTTCGAGGTAACAACTGCGTTGGCAAGGCGTGGAATCTCTAAACCGTTGTCTGCAATTGCGGTGCTTATCAGGGTTAGCGGATTCTGATTTCCGAAGGTGTATAATCCGTCTGCTCCACTTTCACGGATTTGTGTGATTATAGGAGCAAAGTTCTTTTCTTCCTCATTATACTCGAAGTAGCGATCGTTAGTAACAGGGTAGCCTTTTTCCGCATACCAATCGCGTACGGCTTGTCCCGGGCCCTGGCTGTTAGGAAGAGTGGAGCAAAGCACTACCGGATTCTTAATACCAAGCTCGTTCAAACCATAGGTTGCCAAAATCACAGCATTACCGGCATCAAAATTCCTAGGCTGCCATACATATGGGTTTTTCTCTTTTGAAATGGCATCGTTGGAACCCAATGCGAAGAAAGGCATTTTTGCTTCAAGTATCTGAGGCATAACTGCTATACAATTCTGGCTGTACTGAGAACCAATAATAGCTGAAATGCGCTCATCGGATAACAGACGGGACGTAGCATTAACAGAAGCGTCCAGGTTGTCAATTTCGTCGGCACGAACCAGCTCTACCTTCTTGCCATTGATTCCGCCTGCAGCATTGATTTGTTCTGCAGCTAACTCGGCACCGTTAAATGACATTTGACCTGTTGCGGAATTCGTGCCTGTTTGAGCTGCTACAACTCCAACATATACTTTGCTCTCATCACCGGGTTTGGCAATGTTGCCTGAACCAGTACTGGGTTCACCGGGTTGAGATGCGGTTGGAGAGGGAGAAGGAGTCTTCGATTCCTGCGGGGGTGTAGTGGAACACGCAGTAAACAGAATCATCACTACCAGTAAAACTGCAAATAAACGTTTCGCCATGTTTTTATTCTCCTTTTACATTTTTTTATTTCAAGCCTGATAGGCTTGATAACTTTTTTTAGTTAGTGAACTACATTATGCAATATTATTAAATATATTTCAATATGCAATATTACTTTTCGTAAAATATTTCAAATACTATTATTGATTTTTGTTTATAATGCACTAATGTAAATACATATTGTAGATCACCTTTAGATTAGTATAAAACTCCTTATTGGAATCTCCTATGGAATA
Source organism: Acetivibrionales bacterium (assembly GCA_050945655.1). Taxonomy (GTDB): domain Bacteria; phylum Bacillota; class Clostridia; order DSM-8532; family DSM-8532; genus DTU059. The sequence continues at coordinate 36,427 of JBMNTI010000002.1, forward strand.
TGGACCTAGTCCGGATTCTTTTACACCGCCGAAGGGAAGATGTCCCTCGCTGGAAGTCCCGTGATTGATATGCCCCATACCGGACTGAATATTACTAATGAATTTAAATTCTTCCTCGGAGCAATCGGTAAATAAGGATGAGGTAAGCCCATAGCGGGTATCGTTTGCTAATTTCATTGCCTCGTCAAAATCCTTAACACGGATGACCGACAGTACCGGACCGAATACTTCCTCTCTGGCAATAGTCATATCATGGGTAACCCGGGTGAGCAGCGTAGGAGCTATAAAATAGCCTTTATCGTATATGCCGCCTGTCAGCCGCTTTCCTCCTGTTTTTGCAATAGCACCGGCTGCAATCGCCGCCTCAACGTTTTTCATAACATCGGCTCCTGCCCGTTCATTGATCATCGGTCCTATCTGTGTTCCTTCTAAAGATCCATTACCAACTTTCAGAGCGCTTATTTTTTCCGCCATAAGCCTTTCTAATTCTTCTGCTACATCCTCTACCACCAGTACGCGGCTAATGGTTGTACAACGCTGTCCTGCATTTGCAAAAGCATTTGCAACAATTTGGTTCGCGGCAAAAGGAAGATCGTGATACTTTGCGACAATTGCCGGGTTTTTACCCCCCATTTCCAGCTGAATCTTCTTGAAAGTTGCCGAAGCACTAATATTAATTTTACGACCTACATCGGTAGAACCGGTAAATGAAATCCCTTTAACATCAGGATGTTTGGACAGCACATCTCCTACAAGGCTGCCCCCTCCGGTGATAAGGTTGACCGTGCCTGCAGGAGCGCCGGCCTCCTCAAGCAATTCCACAAGCAGGCAGGCTACATGGGGCGTATCGGAAGCAGGCTTTAATATTACGGTACAACCGTAAATCAGTGCAGGTACTACTTTACGAATCGGTGTTAGAAACGGAAAATTCCAGGGAGTGATTGCGGCTACAACACCGATCGGATCACGGTATACCGTAGAGGTGACCCCGTGTCTATCCGAGGGAACACTCATTCCATGCATACGCATAGATTCGCCCACCATAAAACGACATTCATGAATGCTGCGCGCCGGTTCGCCAATGCTCTCGGTCAAAGGTTTCCCCTGCTCACAGGTAAGTGCTTTAGCAATCTTCTCCTTGTCCCGCTCTATCAGATCCATTAATTTATAAATGACTTTCACTCTTTCGGCAGGGAGCTTCTTGCTCCATGTCAAAAATGCTCGTGCTGCGCTTTCAACCGCAGCGTTTGCGTCTTCCTCGTTGGAAGCTGCAAATCGGCCAATAACTTCACCCGTAGCCGGATTTAAGGATTCAAACCACTGACCGGATTTTGGTTCCTGCCAGCGACCGTCTATATAATTTCCATATTGAACAGACATTTTATCCCCCCATATGATGCACATTGGAAAAATAGTGCATCATATTCTCCTTTCTGACCTATTTTTTTGAGTAACAATCATGTTTAGAGCTTTATATGCCGTCGCAAGCTTTGCGGCAGATACTTACAAGATCATCCACAGTTGTGTTTCTCGGATTGACCGGCACATTACCGCTGGTATATGCTTCCTTCGCTATATCCGCCAAATGCTCTTCTCGTACGCCATATTTACTGAGTCCATGCGTAATACCAATATCACGCAACAGCTTTTTGACAGCTATAACTGCCAGGTAAGCCGCTTCGCTTTCAGGCAGTCCCTCCGTATTTTCTCCAAATAACCTGGCAATCTCAATGTGCTGCTTCGGAGCAGCCAAATAATTGAATTCCATTACATGTGGCAGTAAAATAGCATTACCTTCGCCGTGAGGCACTCCAAAACGGGATCCAAGAGGCATCACCAATGCATGTGCGTTACCCAGTCGCGTCACATTAAAAGCAAGGGCTGCAATTAAACTGGCCATTTGCATGTCCTCACGGGCATCCAGATTGTCTCCGTTGGTAACTGCAATACGCAGGCTGCGTGCAATCAGTTTCATAGCGTGGAATGATAAACCCTCTGAAACGGGCTGATTAGCTTTACACACATAGCTTTCCATAGCATGGGTCAGCGCATCCATTCCGGTAAAAGCCGTCACACTTGGCGGCATGCTCACTGTGAGCAGCGGATCCATTATGGCCATTGCAGGCATCATGTTCCACCCGCCTATCCCGGTTTTCATATTTTTGCTATGGTCGCTGATTACAGCCCAATAAGTGGCCTCACTGCCGGTACCTGCTGTGGTTGGAATCGCAATGAATGGCACTGATGGATTCGGTACTTTTTGTAGGCCAATATAGTCATATATTTTGCCTTCATTGTTTGCCATGGCTGCAATAGCTTTTCCACAGTCCATCGAACTGCCTCCGCCAACGCCTACAACAGCATCCGCCCCTTGTTTGCGAAATGCATTTACTCCTGCCTCTACAGCAATCACGTCGGGATCCGACTCAAAATCTGAGAAGATTGCGTAGGATATCTGGTTTGCTTCAAAAGATTTTTCAATTGTTGACAGAATCCCTGCGGAAACAACCCCCCGATCCGCTACCAAAAGAACATTGATCCCCCCAATTTCTTTAACCTTTTCTCCGGTTTTTTCTGCCGCTCCGCGTCCAAAAAAGAGCTCGGTAGGCATTTTGTACGTATAAAGCATTTTTATCCCCCTAAATCTTATATTAATGTATTTCCTGTAAGGCATTCCGGAAAACGAATAATCAATCTGCCTTACTCTGGTTCATTGCGGAAGGAAATGTTACATTTAATTGTTTCCCCAGACGTTTTAAATCCTCTATAACGGCTGGTGTAAGCGTAATTCCTTCCTTCTCGCGCAATAGGCGAGTGCGCTCTTCAATTTCTCCCGGCAGAAAAATCTCCTCTACGCCTTTAGCACGCGGGGCTGATTTGATCTGTCGAATCATTTCATCCATACTGTCCAGAAATTGCTCTTTACCCACAAAGCAATCCGGATCGATTACAGTAAAAAAGTGACCAACCTGCTGTATGCCATCAGGATTGTTATAAATGCCTCCGATGGCAGTGCCAAATGGCCCGCCGGCTAAAATCCCCGACAATATATCAGCCATCATGGCAATTGCATAACCTTTAGGTCCCGCAAATGGAAGTACGGTTCCCTCCAACGCTTCCTGCGCGTTGATAGTTGGTTCCCCAGTACGTGTAATTGCCCACCCTTCGGGAATACTTTGCCCGTTTTTCGCTGCAAGTATGATTTTTCCCCTGGCTACCACGCTGGTAGCCATATCCATAACGACAGGGATAGTACGGGAGGGCATTGCGCAAGCAATTGGGTTTGTTCCGAAGTATGGTTCTATTCCTCCGTAAGGAGCCATCGTAGAAGGTGCATTAGTGGTTACAAAAGCAATCAATCGTTCTTTTAGCGCCATTTTTGCAAAATAGGAAGCCATACCAAAATGGTTTGAGTTTTTTACAGCTACCGAGACACACCCGCTGCTCTTTGCTTTTTTAACGGCCAGCTCCATTATTCTTGCAGAAACTACGGCTCCCATGCTATTTTTTGCGTCCACCAGCATTGTCGCCGGAAATTCTCTGAGAATCTCGTAGTTGGCGGTTTTGGCGACTACACCCAACTGCAGTCGTTCGATATAAATCGGGATGCGGGAAACTCCATGAGAATCAACACCCGTAAGATTAGCCGTTACCAGACTGTCTGCCACGATAAAGGCATCCTCTTCCGGCATCCCTGTTCTTGTGAACAGTTCCGTAGAAAAACTGCGTAAGGATTTCCAGTCAAACCTCCCGATGTCAGTCAATAATTTCACACCCCTTTTCCTTCAGTACCCTGTCTACCCAGCTGCGATCATAACAACCAGCCTCGATCTCTTCAAAAGAACGGTTTTCCATTGCATTTTGAGCCCAGGCCGCCTCTAAAATCTCCTCAGCTTCATCAGGGCGTATTACAACTATTCCGTCTTCGTCTCCTACTAAAATATCCCCTGGGAATATAACCTGTCCCGCACAACTCACAGGCACATTAATGCATCCAGGACCGTTCTTATAAGGACCGTTGGGTTGAACGCTTCTTGCATAAACCGGAAAGTCCATTTTACTGATTTCAGCTTTGTCACGAATTGCACCGTCAATAATGAATCCGGCAAGTCCCTTTTTTTTCGCATAGCTAGCCATAATTCCACCACACAACGAACGATTCTTATAACCGTTAGCCGCTACAACCAACACATCCCCGGGTTGAGCCAAATCCAAAGCCTTGTGGAACATTAGATTATCCCCGGCAGGCGCTTTTACTGTAAAAGCAGTCCCCAGCAAAGGTGTGTTGTTGAACGGAACAAGAGAATGATCCAGGCAGGCGATACGTCCCATATTATCAGCAATATTTGCTACAGGAAGCCCGCTAAATCGATCCAGGATTGCTCTATCAACCCGTTTAATTGTTTGATAGATACGAAATGATTGGCCCATAGTATGTCTCTCCTCACTTATCTTTCATTAGGGTGGTGTTTAAACTGTAGCTCATTTACGTTCCATATGCTTTGCGGCAGGGATACACCTGTTGCATTACCGAAGATCATAATTTGTGCAGATTTTTAAGTTTGACCGCATCGCGTATACGCTTTATATTTGTCTGAAGTTTATCGTAATTCCTGATTAGGATTCCGGTTTGTATCATGCTTATCAACACCAGTTGAGAAACATTTATTATCGGTAGATCGTGGACGCTGGAAGCCGATTTGGAACTGGTGTACAGCACAATATCGGAATGTTTTGTAATGGGTGAATTTACGCAACCGGTAATACAAATTGTGGTAGCATGCTGTTGTTTAGCAATTTGCAAAGCATCCACGGTGTTTTTAACAAAGCCTCCGTTTGAAATGCCGATAGCTGCATCTGCATTGGTCAGATAAGATGCCGAGATGATTTGCGCAAATGCATCTGAAACATATTCGCACTGAAGTCCCAGGTTTGAGAAAGTTATTGCCGCTGTCATGGCGATGCCGCCACTGCTGCCTTCTCCCACGATAATGATGCGTTTTGCATCTGATAGTATGGAAATAGCCTTCTCCAGATTCTCGTAATCAATAATCCTTTCCATATCATTAATTGTGCTTTTGGCATATTCAGAGACCTTTTGACCGACCTGCGCGGCCGTATCATCGCTGCCTATTGACACACACCCGCCCATAGGGCTTACAATACCTCGCTGCAGGTAATACTTGAATTCGGTAAATCCTTTAAATCCAAGCGACTTACAACATTTAATAATAGTGGCGGGACTGACCTGAATTTCTTGCCCCAGTTTATGAATGGAATCATTAAATGTCGTAAAATCATTCTTTAAAAAGTAATCGGCCACTTTTATTTCCCCGTCGCTTAACAAATGGTAATGAGCTTTGATGCGCGAAATATACTCCTTTGTATCAAATTCCAAAACACCACACCCCTTCTTAGTAAACAAGTTTATAAATTTATTTAATTTTATAAAACATGTTTACTAATTTCATGTTACCCTTCCCATTCTTAAATGTCAATAATAAATAAAATGTTTTCTTAATATTGTGTTTTATAGTGCAATTTATACAAAATTCACTTATAGGTAAGTGTTTACAGGCAAGCATAATAGTTTTTCCAATGCATGGATCGAGCCTACCGATCCGCCTTTTGCCGCGAATTGTTTGCCGGCCAGGTCTCCATCCAGCAATATGCCTTCGGCAAGCCCCGTTTCAGGTTTGCTGTTTATCCGGATCCGTTTACTTCCAAGTTGATCTAATATCCGTCCAGATGTATCACCGCCGATAACAACCAGGCGATCGGGGATAATTTGTTTACAGATTTCAGTACCGCAACGTGAGAGTAATGATAAAATTTCTTCATCCAGACCTTTGTATTCTCTTTCAGGCGGCACGTAAGGCGCCAGCAGAATATGCTCCGTCTCTCTTGACGCCGAAATACAGCGACGTACCAATTCATCGGCATAGACATCGGGATTTCCGTCCAAATAATCCCCAATATTGGCAGTAACTAATGTTAACCTGCGGCTTTTCATTGCCTGCTCTATCTGTGCCCGGGTAACATCGTAGTTGGAGCCGCACAGGCAAAAACTGCGGATTTTTTTGGTGCAAAGCTGTGGTTCCTGCACCGGTCCAAACATATACACGGAGATTGCCTGAATCAACCCCAGAGTTCCTGCCCAGAGAATATTTTTTAATCTGGGTACTAATGTTTCCACAATAAATGTGCAGTCTGTGTTATTTTCGGTATCAAAAATCAGTATTTTCGCACCACTTCTAAGCGCACTATTTACGGTCTCTAATAGTCGGCTTCCTGAACCTGCCGGAATCACGACCGATGGTAAGGAGCACCCGCCATTTTTGAGGATGCGGGGAATATACGAATCGACAGGCCGATGCTTCGGATCGGCCTGATATAGTGATTCTGTCAGAAGCTTGCCTTTCACATATTGGTAACCACCTTTTGTAAATGTCCCGAAATCCGGTATGGAGGGAACCAAAAAACAGGCAGAAAATTTGCCGCCCAGCATACAACCCTCAATTTCCATTGGTGTATTGCCACGAAATCCCATATCGATTTTTTTAAACAAAATTTCATCCGGGACGAACCGGCCTTTACATAATTTTTCATAAACTGAGTAAGCTTGTTCCGAAGTACAACGTCTGGTATCCGTATTAACGGATACTACCGGATCATCCTTCGGCAATTCGGCAGATAACTCCGTAAGCACCTGTACCGGCTGCCCGCATGAAGCTGGAAATGCAGCGGTATCCATTGCTCCGGTGAGATCGTCTGCCAGAATTATCATCTTACGCATTCTTTCCCTCCGTATCGACCAGCACTACTTTTTTAGGTAAGCGGTTTTGGAACTCGGCGGGCACATTATCTGTCACCAGAGTATGTGCATTTGCTAAAGTTCCATTGGCAACGAAACCTCTTCGCCCAAATTTCCTGCTGTCAATCACTACAATGGTTTGATTGGAACGAGCCACAACCAATTCCCGAAGGCGGTTGTTTTGAATGTTATAGTACATTAGCTCTCCGTTATTGCTCACACATGCCGGAGAGGTAAAATATTTATTAAAGTAGAACTGTTCTAATATTTGTTCTGCAATTCTTCCTGTGACATAATAGCTTCCCTGCCAGACATATCCACCCAACATAAGAGTTTGAATGTTACTTCGCTTTGCTAGTTCTGCAGCAATGGAAATATCGGCTGTGGCAGCTATAACCCGTTCGGCAGTTATATATCGAATCATATAATATAATGTGGATCCGCTTTCAATAAATATGGTATCTCCATCCTGCACCAGTTCGGCAGCGCGTCGGGCTATTATCTGTTTTGCATCTATATTCTCCGTGCGACGATATTCGAAATAATCCTGTTCCCGTTTGGGATTTGCCAAAGAAACACTTCCGTATCTTCGCACCAAAAGCCCCCGCTCTATCAACTCCGATACATCTCTGCGGATAGTTGCTTCAGATACTCCTAAATACTCCGCCAGGTTTGCAATAGTTACTGCAGAATGCCTTGCGGCTAACTCTTCTATCTTCCCGAAACGATCATTCTTTTTCATTATCTGCACCACTTTTATATATAATTATGAAATATTTATTATTTATTGTATCATAATATGTGTTTTTCGTCAAATATTTTATAATATTTTATAAAGTTCAGTCAAAATATTGACAAATGTCTTTCAAAATGATATTTTGAATATGCAGAAAGAAAAAAAGGAGAGAATTTATGGAAAGGCCTTTGATAGGAATTACTATGGGCGATGCAGCAGGAATCGGTCCTGAAATTACCTGCAAGTCCTTAATGCAAGCCGATATTTACGATAATTGCCGGCCTTTTATACTGGGCGATGCCGGCGTGATAGAAGAAATTATAGGCATTTGCAAGCTCGACCAAAAAGTAAATATCATTAAAAATCCCTCTGAGGGAAGGTATACTCCTGGTGTTGTTGATGTGTTGGATTATGGCGGCATCGATCTGTCACGCAGGAAATTTGGCGAAACATCCGCCATGTGTGGCGAAGCGGCAGTCAGGTATACAAAGGAAGCGTGCCAAATGGCACTGGATAAAAAAATCGATGCGATGGTATCCGCACCGCTCAACAAAGCTTCCATGAGGATGGCCGGATATAATTATGAAGGTCAAACCCAGATTATTGGTGAACTTTGCGGATCGGACAATTATGGTATGGTACTGATGGGTAAATACAATATTTTAATGTACACCAATCATATGTCCCTGATGGAAGCATGTAAAAAAGTAACCTACGAAGGTGTTCTCAAAAAAATTCATTTGGCCGGTCAAGGGCTTTCCACTCTTGGCGCACCGGGCGGGAAAATCGCTGTTTCTGCGCTCAATCCGCATTGCGGTGAAGGCGGCCTTTTTGGCAGGGAGGAAATCGATGCCATCGCTCCGGCTATCAAACAGGCTCAAAAGGAAGGAATCAATGTTTACGGGCCTATCCCGGCCGATATAGTATTTATGCCTGAAATAACAAAGGATTATGATATCATCATGGCCATGTACCATGACCAGGCAAATATGGCTATGAAAATCGTCGGATTCGGGTCGATCGTAACACTGCTGGTGGGTGTGCCGGTCATTCGCACTTCTACCGGCCATGGTACGGCCTTTGATAAAGCGGGCTTAAACATCGCAGATTACCGGAATTTGCACTTAGCCATAAAGGCTGCTGCCGATCTGGCTATCAAACGGGCAAAAATTTAATCGACATATCCGCATAGTCGGACGAAGGATAGGGGATTTATTATGTATACTTATGAGCAATGTGTGGAACAGATAATCAAATATTCAAAGCTAAGCTATGCACGCGGGCTTGTCACGGCGGCGGGCGGAAACGTGAGCATGCGCTGCGGCAATAATATTATTGTGACTGCCAGCGGAATTTCTCTGCGTGATACCGCACCGGAAAACCTGGTGACCTGCAGTATGGACGGAAAAACGCTTGCGTGCGGCATACCCGGATTAAAATATAGTAAAGAAACTCTGCTGCACCTGAAAATATATAATGCTAAGCCGGAAGTGAATTGCATTATTCACGTGCATCCACCCTATTCAACAGGTTATTCCGTAGCCGGTCATACCGTACCCATGGTAACGGCTTCCGCTCAAATGAAGGTTGGATATCTGCCTGTAGTGGGTCATTTTAATCCCGGAACCGAGGAATTGGCAAACGAAATTGAGAAAGCTGTGTTGGCTGCGGATGACGTGGTAAAATGTATATTAATGAAGGATCATGGCATTATTGCTTATGCCGCCGCAATGAGCGACTGCTTTGATATTGCGGAATTAGTTGAGGACACCGCACGCATCTCCTATATAGCAGACACAGTTATGGCCTCAAGAGGAAAAGGGAATTCATAGTTTTCTCGTAAATCTGGTGAAAGGAGATTTGTTCGAAAATGAAAGCAGTTATACTTTCCGGGCCAAACCAGTTTGCACCGGGAACAATAGAAAAGCCGATCCCAGGGTCTGGTGACGTAGTAATACGTATGCGCGCCACAGCTATATGTGGAACAGATATCAGAATTCTGGAGGGGAAGAAGACTAAAGGGGTGCGTTATCCTTCTGTTATCGGGCATGAAATGTGTGGCGAAATAAGCGAAATAGGCAGCGAAGTCTCAGGCTTTGCCATTGGTGACCGCGTCTCGGTAGCAAATGTAATCCCCTGCGGTAATTGCAGCAGTTGTTTAGGCGGTCGTGAAAACGCATGTCTAAACAGAAAAGCTCTTGGATACGAATTTGACGGAGGTTTTGCAGAGTATGTCCTTATCCCCCGCATTGCACTGCAAAGCGGAAATGTCGTAAAACTTCCCGATAGTGTAAGTTATGAGGAAGGGGCATTAATCGAACCATTATCATGTTGTATTCGTGGTCTTAAAAATGCCGGTACGAAATTTGGTGATACTGTTTTAATAGTGGGAGCAGGCCCAATCGGCTTAATGCATATGCAACTGGCAAAAATCGCAGGTGCATTTAAAACTATTGTGAGCGAGCCTAATGCTTATCGCTTGGCAACAGCTAAAAAGCTGGGAGCCGATGTAGTTGTAGACCCGAACAATGAAAATCTTGAAGAAATTGTTATGCGCGAGACCGATGGTCTTGGTGCAGATGTGATTATACTGGCTATTGGCGTGCCCGCTATGGTTAACCAATGCTTAAAGCTTTGCAAGCGCGGCGGATCGGTAAACCTGTTTGCCGGGTTTTCAGGCACAGGTGAAAGCACCATAGAAGCCAACCTGATCCATTACAATGAATTAAATGTAAACGGCAGCACCGCTTACCGGCGTATTGATTACCTTGAGGCTGCCCGTATGGTTGCTGCTCAACGCATAAATCTTAAAGAGTTGGTAACTCATAAGTTCACTATTGATGAATTTGATAAGGCATATAATGTAGCCAAGAGCGGCGAAGGGTTAAAAATTGTTATTTATTCCTGATCAGACTTGATCAAGATTAATAAAAATATAAAAATATATTACAATCTGTAAAGGAGACATAAATTATGGCAATGTTAGGAAAAGCAGTACGAATGAGTCGGCTAGTCGACCCCAAAAGCAATAAAATGATGGCTATTACCGTAGACCACTCGATCTCCCGTGGCATTATGCACGGACTGATCCCTATCCAGGATACGATAGATAAAATTGTGGCGGGAGGTCCCAACGCAATTACTATGACAAAAGGAATTGCTGAGCTATGCCTTCCAAAGCATGCGGGCAAGGTGTCTCTGCTTTTGAAATGCTCCAGTTATTCCCCTGTACATCCTACATATGACGTCGTCTTCGGTGATGTTGAAGAAGCAGTTCGCATGGGTGCCGATGCCATTTCTATCGGTGCCATGATGTTGGGTGATTTTCAGGCTCAGCAGGTTGCAGATATAGGACGCATCTCCAAGCAGGCTATGTCAATGGGTATGCCGCTTATCGCCCATATCTATCCCAAAGGAGAAAGTGTTGCTGAGGCGGATCGAACCAAGTGGGAAAATATTGCTTATTGCTGTCGTGCCGGCGCGGAGCTTGGCGTAGATATAATCAAGACCACCTATACCGGCGACCCGAGAACAATGGAAAAAGTCGTTGCTGCGTGCCCTGCACGTGTTGTTATTCAGGGCGGCGATGTAGGCAATACCGTACAGGATTATCTGCAGATGACCAGGGATGCTATGGACGTTGGCGTTGGTGGAGTTACTTTCGGCCGTTTTGTTTGGGAGTATCATGATATAACTTCATTGGTTAAGGCACTGAAGAGCATTATACATGAAAATGCAACTGTAAATCAGGCCCTTGAGCTTTTGGCAGATTTGGAAAACAGTAACCCAAAGAATAAATAAACACGTGATTACAGCAAAATTGGATAAACTAATGTCCAAAACTATTTGGAAGAATATTCCCCTTTAAAATAATACATGAAGAGGTGTTGTTTTTGACACGGAAAACGCTGCTGGGAATCGATATTGGAACGGCAAGCCTAAAGCTTGCCGTTGTTGATGAACAGGCAAGGCTACTGGCAATACATGCCGTACCCTATGCAATTCTGAATCCTCAGCCAGGTTATGCGGAAATTGATGCTTCCGATTTGTGGCAATCACTTGTGTCAGCTATGAAAAATCTTCTGTCTGAAATAGCTCCCGACGAAATCAGTGGGATCGGCATATCCTGTTTGTGTCCGGGGCTTACCGCTTTTTCCGGCAATGGGGATATACTTTTTAATCCAATTATATATTCCGACCGCCGTAGCGTCATTCAGGCGGAATTTTTGAAGAGGATGATGCCGGAAAACGAATTTTTTTCAATTACGGCAAATACACCGATGTCAGGCGCCATGTCAGGAACTTCCATGTTATGGGTCAAGGACAATATGCCTGAGGTTTATCAACAAATAGCATATTTCGGGCATTTAAACACTATGCTGGGTCTGCTGTTAACCGGTAAAATCGGGATGGATCGCTCAAATGCATCATATACAGGGCTATTTGATGTGGCGGGTACACTGAACTGGTCCCCTTTACTTTGTCAAAAGGCCGGAATCCCGCTGGAGCTTCTTCCCCCTATTCTTGGCTCGGATGAGGTTCTGGGTACACTGGCAAATCCTGAATTTCTTGCTATGGGGCTTTCTCCAAAGACACCTGTTGTGATGGGTGGTGGAGATACAGCCTGTGCCTCACTTGTAGCCGGAGTTGTAGCCAATAACGATGTCTGTGAGAGCGTTGGAACAACTAATGTACTGACTGTCTGTGTGGACCGTCCCAGGTTTAACCGGGCTTTTATCAATCGATGCCATGTAGTAGACGGCACATGGATTTATCAGGGCGCTATTTCCCACACCGGTTCTTCTCTGACCTGGTTTCGGGATCTATACTGCTCTGATCTTGTCGCGCAAGCTAAGAAAGATGGAACAAGTGCCTATGCGCTGATGGATGCGGAAGCCGACACGACACAGCCGGGGGCTAATGGAGTAGTATTCCTGCCCTATATGCAGGGAGAGCGAAGTCCCGTCTGGGATTCCTATGCAAGAGGTGTCTTTTTCGGGCTTTCTCTCGATACGTCTCGTGCCGATATGATACGGGCTATTCTGGAAAGCTGCGGTTATGGGCTGCGTCAGCTCATTAATATTGCCCAAACAACTACAGAACAGACATTCTCTTCGTTCTCTTCCCTTGGAGGAGGAGCAAAAAGCGCCGTCTGGGGTCAAATAAAAGCAGATATTACCGGAAAAGCAATTAACGTGCTCAAACTTAATGATGCGGCTCCTATTGGTGCGGCATTGCTGGCGGGTGTAGGCTCGGGTATTTTTAAAGACCTGATTGAAGCCTCGCAAAAAATCAAACGCGATATTCATCTGCATATTCGTCCAAACGTTCACAATCAGGACGTATACAATACCCGTTTTTCTGTATACGAGGAGCTTTATCCCCGTATTAAGGATTTATTCGTGATCAATGCAAAAAAGTAATAATAACCTGAATTTAGGTTTTGAACAGATGTCAACAATACGGCAGACTGTGCAAAAACTATTTTGATATATAGGTTATGATATTTGATAAGGCAATCGTAAATAAGCGGCGTGGTTGCTGCGATTTAAAGCGAAGCAAGGATTGCGTAGTGAGCGCGACTGGAAACCGGATGTTGGAGATGGAGCGCTAAATCGCAGCAAGCCACAGCCGCTAAACTTGCATAGATTTAATACTATCGATAGTTTATGCATAGTCTGCCGTGATATAGCATGTAAATAGAACAAGACCTTCTAAAAAGCTAAGGTGGGCTTTAAACGGAAGGTCTTGTTCTATGTATTATTCAATAAGGAATTTGTGAAGCAATTTGTATTTTACCTGCATATTATCATGGCTATTATTTCTTTCGGGTCAATACTTCTTTAACGGCTTCTGCAACGTTTTCGGGAGCCAGTTGAAATTTTTTCAGCAGATATTCCTCTGTTCCCACTTCACCGAAATGATCCTTTATGCCGACACGGCGCAGTGGTACATGAACATCCCGTTCACAGAGCACTTCTGCCACTGCACTGCCCAAACCATTCAGATAATTATTATTTTCTGCAGTAACAATAGCTCCGGTCTCTTTTGCTGCCCGTATTACGGCTTCTTCATCCAGAGGCTTGACGGTGTGCATATTTATAACACGGACACCCACGCCCTCCTCCTTGAGTAAATCGGCCGCCTGTAGAGCTACGCGTACCATAACTCCTGATGCAATAATTGTTGCATCTTCCCCGTTTCTCAAAATATCTGCCTTACCAAAAGTAAACTGATAGTTATCGTCATAAATCTTGTATGGGATCCTGCGGTATAAACGAATATAGACAGGCCCGTCAAGATTCAGCACTATAGGAAGCGATTTTCGAAGCTGTACGTTATCGCATGGTTCAAAAACACGCATAGTAGGCATAGAACGCATAATCCCCACATCCTCTATGGCCATATGAGTCCCTCCGTTGCGTTCTGCCGATACTCCGGGATCAGATCCAATCAGTTTGACATTAAGGCCGGCATATGCCACAGAAACACATACCTGATCATATACGCGACGGGACATGAAAGCCGCAAATGTGTGGCAAACGGGGCGCTTTCCTAAGGTTGCCAATCCGGCTGCCACGCCGACCATATTGGCCTCAGCCACCCCAACATTGATTATACGATCCGGCCGAGTCTTTTTGATGGTATTTACCTTGATCGCACTGCTCAGATCGGCTTCCACCATTATTATGTCAGGGTATTTATCTAACATCTGTTCCATCGTTTCGGTATATACAACACGCATTTCTTTGTTATCTTTTTCCAGCATATTATTTCCCCCCCAGACTTTCTTTTACGGTCATAAACAGGTTGTCGTCAAAATTCATGTAATGTGCGGCAGGGGTTCCTTCAAACCCGGGCACATATTTGCCCTTGACGGTATTGAGAATAACAGCATGCGGTTTACCAGCCTTTTTTTGAGAATTGTTTATTGCGCCAAGGATAGCCATAGGATCATGCCCGTCATCAACAACATGGACATCCCACCCAAATGCTTCAAATTTGGTGTCGTATGGTTCCATCTGATTAATACATTTCATATAGTCGTCTACTTGAATATGATTGTTGTCAACAAAGACAGTAAGGTTATCCAAATTATATTGAGGAGCCAGCGAAACTGCTTCCCACACCTGGCCTTCCTGACTCTCCCCATCACCAATAATAGAGTAAACATGAAAATCCTTTTTATCCAGCTTTCCGCCGATTGCCATTCCGACTGCCGCTGATATACCCTGGCCAAGCGAACCGGCGGTCATATCGATGCCGGGCACCTTTTTCATATCACAATGACTTGGCAAAGAAGTTCCGTTTTGATTAATCGTACGCAAAATCGACCGATCAATAAAACCTTTCATGGCCAAAATGCCATATAAAGCTGGTGCAGCATGCCCTTTCGATAGTACGAGTCGATCCCTGTCCTCCCATTTGGGATTGCCCGGGTCAATCCTCATAACATCATAATACAGTACCACAAGAGTTTCAATAATTGACATGGATCCGCCAACATGACCGCTTCCAAAACTGTTGATACAGTCCAGGGCCGCTATGCGGGCTTCCTTAACCTTTTCCGTCAGGAACGTTTTCTTATCCCAACTCACTGTCATCACTCCTCTTCATTATGTGTAATAATAACATTTACCTGGTTGCACGGTTAATGTCTTTATTGGGCATGTTTCCGGTGAATCTATGATACCGGTTACAGTATTTATTAAACATATTTCATTTTTTATCTACTGTTTTGACAATTTATTTCAAATTCATTATGGCATATTGTATCAATAATAGCTATTGTGAATATACACAAATAAAAAAATAAATTTTTACTAATCTGACGGATATGATTTTACATACTGAAAATTAATTGCCATAAAACTTGTCTTATCCTTGACTCATTCTCAAATAAACCTGATAATCTAATAGTAATCATTCGTATGAAATATAAATCAGTAAAGGAATATGGTATGAGCAGAATACTGGTATTGACAGAAAAGCCGTCTGTAGCAAGAGATATCGCGAAGGTTTTAAAATGCAGCCAAAGTGGAAACGGCTTTATATCGGGGCAAAAATACATCGTTACCTGGGCGTTGGGGCATCTTGTGACATTGGCTCCGCCTGAAGTATACAATAAGAAATATAAAACATGGAACCTTGAAGATTTACCTATGCTACCCAAGAAGACTGAGCTTGTGGTTATTAAAGAAACATCAAAGCAATTCGGCATTGTAAGAGACCTTCTTCACAGGAATGATGTAAGTGAGCTTATTATAGCTACTGACTCAGGACGAGAAGGTGAGCTTGTGGCTCGCTGGATAATAGAAAAGGCAGGTTTTAAAAAACCCATACACCGGTTATGGATTTCATCTCAAACCGATAAGGCAATTAATGAAGGTTTCCGGAATCTAAAACCATCTTGTAACTATGATAATCTGTATCGCTCCGCTCAAAGCCGTGCGGAAGCAGATTGGCTGATCGGCCTTAATGTTACCCGTGCCCTGACATGTAAATATAATGCCCAATTATCTGCAGGCAGGGTACAGACTCCTACACTTGCCATGATCGTTGAACGGGAAAAAGAAATCCAACGTTTTATTCCAAAGGATTTTTGGAAAATAGGCACTAATCTGAAAGGATTCAGTATTCTGTGGAAAGACAAAAAAACCGGGCAAACCCGCATATTTGATAAATCTAAGGCAGACAGTATCGTAGCCAGAGTATCAGGTAAAACCGGCGTCATTACGGATGTAAATAAAGAGGCAAAAAGAGAACTGCCTCCTCTTGCCTACGATCTTACCGAGCTTCAGCGTGATGCAAATAAAAAATACGGGTATTCGGCTAAAAAAACATTGCAGCTCATGCAGAGACTTTATGAACATCACAAGCTGGTGACCTATCCAAGAACCGACTCCCGGTATTTAACTGACGACATAGTACCCACATTGCAGGAACGGCTTAAAAGCATATCCGTTGGCCCATATCAAAAGCCGGCTCAGGCTTTACTACGAGCAAAACTCAATATAACCAGGCGTTTGGTTGATAACAGCAAGGTGACTGATCACCACGCTATTATTCCTACAGAGCAATATGTCGATCTATCTTCGTTAAATAATGAAGAGCGTCATATTTACGATCTCATAGTAAAGCGCTTTTTGGCTGTTTTGAGTTTACCTTTTGAATATGAACAAACAACCATAACAGCCGAGGTTGAAGGAGAACAGTTTACAGCCAGGGGCCGCATCGTCAAATCTCCCGGATGGAAAATCATCTACGACGGTGAATCGACCGAGGATGACGAAGACGCCCCGGAAGATGATGACAGGCATCAATCTCTGCCCCCTGTCACTAAAGGACAGACAGAACCTATAATGCAAGTTAGAACAATAAACGGCAAAACTACGCCACCCAGGCGTTTTACCGAAGCCACACTGCTTTCCGCAATGGAGCATCCGGGCAAGTATATGGATGACAAAGCCCTCCGGGAAGTTATCGAAGGAACCAGTGGGCTCGGAACTCCGGCAACCAGGGCAGATATTATTGAGAAACTTTTTGACAACTTTTATGTCGAAAGGAAAGGCAAAGAAATTATTCCAACATCAAAAGGGATTCAATTGATAGAGCTGGTTCCTGAGGAATTGAAGTCTCCTGAACTCACAGCAAAATGGGAGCAGCAGCTTTTGCAGATAAGCAAAGGCCAGGCCGATGCCGGAGTTTTTGTATCAAAGATGAAGGAACAGGCAAAGGCACTTGTAGGTACAGTTATCTCCAGTAGCCATGTATACAGGCACGAGAACATTACCCGCGAAAAGTGCGAAAGATGCGGAAAATTTCTTCTTGAGGTAAACGGAAAAAAGGGTAAAATGCTGATATGTTCCGAAAGGGAGTGTGGATTCAGAAAGAATCTCTCCTTTATATCCAATGCCAGATGCCCCGAATGTAAGAAAAATATGGAAATCCGGGGTGAAGGAGAAGACAAGTCATTCTTTTGCTCGTGTGGATACAAAGAGAAAGTATCCGCATTTAATAAACGAAAAAGTGAAACGGTAAGCAAAAGGGATGTCCAGCGATTCCTAAAAAGTCAGGATGCCGACACCTCTATAAATTCAGCCCTGGCTGATGCCCTGGCAAAGTTGAAAAATAAAAATTAATCCGCCGGATGGACACTTTAAAAGAAGACCGTAACGTGGTCGATACCCGTGCACGGTCTTCTTTCAATAAGGGTTTCCCCCTCTTTTACCAGTCTATTTATTCTTAAGGTTAAACCACGCGTTAAGTCCGGGATATTCGGCAACATCGCCCAATTCTTCTTCAATTCTTAACAATTGATTGTACTTGGCAACACGGTCGGTTCTTGAAGGAGCGCCGGTCTTGATTTGCCCGGAGTTTGTAGCAACAGCAATATCCGCTATAGTAGCATCCTCAGTTTCGCCTGAGCGGTGTGATGTAACAGCGGTATATCCTGCACGGTTAGCCATTTCAATAGCCTCTAAGGTTTCAGTCAGAGTACCGATCTGGTTAACCTTTATAAGTATTGAATTGGCCACGCCCATATCAATACCCTTCTTAAGACGCTCTGTATTGGTAACAAATAAATCGTCCCCAACTAATTGAATCTTGTTGCCGAGTCTGTCGGTAAGAAGCTTCCAGGCTTCCCAGTCGTCTTCGGATACACCGTCTTCCAGCGAGATGATCGGATACTTATTGCTCATATCCTCCCAGAAATCAACCATTTCTTCCCTGGTCATATACTTATCGGCCTTCCACCAGTAGTATTGGCCTTCTTTACCATTGGCTTTTGCTTCCTCATACATTTCGGTAGCAGCCGCATCAATAGCAATTCGAAACTGCTCTCCCGGCTTGAAGCCTGCTTTCTCAATTGCTTCAATAATAACCTGAATTGCTTCCTCGTCCGATTTCAGATTCGGGGCAAATCCACCCTCGTCTCCAACTGCAGTTGAATAGCCCTTGCTCTTTAAAACACTCTTTAGATTGTGGAATATCTCGGCACACCATTGGAGAGCCTGCTTAAAGCTGTCCGCGCCTACAGGCATAATCATGAATTCCTGAATGGTTACAGAATTATCGGCGTGCTTTCCGCCATTAATAATATTCATCATCGGTACGGGAAGAACCTTTGAGTTGGTTCCGCCGACATACTGATAAAGAGAAAGGCCGAGTGCTTCGGCAGCAGCCTTGGCAACAGCCAGCGATACTCCTAATATAGCATTAGCTCCTAGCTTACCTTTGTTAGGAGTTCCGTCCAATTCAATCATGGTTCTGTCAATAAGAACCTGATCAAATACATTCATACCGACTATTTCGGGAGCGATAATATCGTTAACATTATCAACAGCCTTTGATACGCCTTTACCCAGGTAACGCCCTTTGTCGCCGTCGCGTAATTCAACAGCCTCATAAGCGCCGGTTGATGCACCCGATGGTACTGCCGCACGTCCTATAAATCCACCCTCAACTATAACTTCAACTTCAACAGTGGGATTGCCGCGGGAGTCAAGTATTTCTCTAGCAAATACATCTTCAATTTCTAAATATTGCTTCATATTGTAAACTCCTTTCCATTGTTTGTTAAATTAATAACCACCATCTAGCATACCTTAAGATAACAAGAATGTAAAGGTAGTATCTGAGGAATTTCAGAGTATATTCCCCGTTGTTATTTTATAATTGTTCTGAGTGATTTATAAATAATAAATACTACTAAAGAGTTGGCTGCCGACTTAATTAAATTAAATGGAACAATAACAGTTGGAAGTAAGGCTAATACAACATCAAGAGGTACTCCCCAATATCTGGTTGTAACAAATAAATTAACCGGTATCATTATCAGTGTCATGGCAAGACAGCCAAGCACCAACCCAATCAGAGCGCCTCTACGATTCCTGTGAAACTTGTAATAGGTGGAGGACACCATTACTAATGTTCCTGTGGCAATTACATGCATCATAAATCCCACTAACCCGCTTTTTGCACTTACGGTGACAGCTTGAATCAGTGATGCAACTATGGTGATTATCAATCCTGCTATCGGGCCGTAAACAAATCCACCAATTAGTATCGGTATATCTGCCGGATCGTATTCCAAATCAGGCACTGCAGGAAATATCGGGAAATGAACCAAAAATATCAATACCAGCGATATAGCGGCTAAAATAGCCATCGTACACATTTTTCTGACCCCAAACTTCATAAAAACAACACTCCTTCAATTAGGGCTATTCCCATTTTATTGTTTTACAATACAATCTGAGGCTGGAATATAAAATAGTTCCCTAAGCATGCTCAGGGAACTATAGATTCTAATCTATATAATCTTCTTCCATCCAGACTATACTGTCGGCTCCGGGATCACACCGGATCATGCTATAACAGCTCGCGGGCTCGTGTTTAAACACATCACCGCCGGTAGGGACTTACACCCTGCCCTGAAGATTGTACTGTATTTATTTGAGTCAATTATAATTTATGTAACTGCCCATGTCAATATGATACCTTCCTATCTCACTTAAGGATCCATCGCTTCGCGTCTACTTGTCCCGCTTTAATATATTTTGAGGGCAAATGCCGGACATGAACTTGAACAGTACCCGCACAGCACACATTTACCGTAATCTATCGATATCTTGCCATTTTCTAGTGAAAGAGCCTGTTGCTTGCAACGTCTTACACACTTTCCACACTTTTCGCACCAGAAATCAACGTGCAGCCTTTTTTGATTTGACGGACAATAGTCCTTAACCTTTTCACCTGCATGCTCTAAATCATTGAATAAATCCACATTCATACGTACCTCTTCGATACTTTGCATCCCAAGTGCTATTGAATGCA
>JBMNTI010000003.1:0-45881 GCA_050945655.1 Acetivibrionales bacterium
AACCCTACAGTAAGAGTGCCTTCTACAGTTGTTTCTACTTTTTTGGCTGAACATGCGGCAAAGCTGAAAACCAATATTACCGCCAAAAGTACTAGTGCTATGATTTTTTTCATTATTTACATCCTCCGCTTTATTTATATATCACACCACTATATTAATACATCATCGTGCTAAAGTAAAGAACAAACACGTAAACAATCACTGGCTTTATCAATATAAATCATTATACTGCCTTACAAAAACAATGGTATAAGGGAGTCCTATAATTTTGCCAGGTCAAACTCTCTTTCTATCTCCCTGGATGGTTTGTCGGACAGCAGAGAGGTAATTACTATTGCAATGCAGGATACCAAAAATGCCGGAAGCAGCTCATAAATACCAAATACGCCGCCAATAGGCTTTATCAGATAATACCATACAAATACCATAATACCGCCAGAAAGCATACCTGCAATAGCTCCGGATCTTGTAACTCTCTTCCAGAACAATGAGAACAGCATAATTGGTCCGAAAGTCGCTCCAAATCCTGCCCACGCAAAGGAAACGACTTTAAATATTATACTGTTTTCATCTAAAGCTATGATCATGGCAAATGCGGATATCACAAGCAAGGTTATTCTGGTCATTCCAAGAACCTTTTTATCATCGGCATCTTTTTTCAGGATCCCATGATAAATACTTTTCGATACGGCCGATGCTGCAATAAGCAAATACGAATCTGAAGAACTAATCGTTGCGGCAAGAATACCCGCCATAACAAACCCGGCAAATATGGGGATAAATGAGTCCATAGACATAAGAATAAATATGCTTTCCGAACTACTTTGAGTAAGAAGTGCATCCGGGTATAGTATTCTGCCGATTATCCCTATAGCTACGGCGGCAAAAAGTGAAATAGCGCACCAAACAGTAGCTACTCTTCTGGATAATTTCAACTGCTCGGGTTTCTTTATAGCCATAAATTTAAGCAATACCTGAGGCATGCCAAAGTATCCCAATCCCCAGGATAGTGTGGATATAATTGTTAAGAATCCGTATTTTCCCGCTTCTCCAAACAAAGGTTTCCCGGTGGATTCGAGCTGCTGAACTCCGTCGACAAGAGTAGGCTGAGCTATACCAAAAAACTCTAAAAATCCCGGGATGCTCTTTGCTTTTTCAATGACCACAGAGATTCCGCCTGCAGTTGATATGCCTACTCCCAAAACGAGAACCAGTGAAATAAACATTACGATTCCCTGCATAAAGTCAGACGCACTCTCCGCAAGAAAACCACCTATGAATGTATAGAAAATAACAAATAAGGCACCGGCTATCATCATATAAATATATTTTGTTCCGAACAATGTACTGAAAAGCTTACCGACAGTAACAAAGCAACTGGCGGCATAGACTGCAAAGAATATCAGAATAAACAACGAGGCAATCGTTGCGATAACTTTTTTCTTTTCTTTAAACCTGTTACTGAAAAAATCCGGAATGGTTATGGAGTCTGATGCAATAGCAGTATAATTGCGAAGCCTCTTTGCAACAAAGAGCCAATTTAGATAAGTACCTATAAGTAACCCTATAGCAGTCCATATGGCATCACTAAGGCCAAACCAATATGCTACCCCCGGCAGACCCATTAACAGCCAACCGCTCATGTCCGAAGCTTCAGCTCCCATAGCCGTAACCCAGGGTCCTAACGATCTTCCTCCTATAAGATAATTATCACTGCTTGAACTTGCCTT
This sequence comes from Acetivibrionales bacterium, assembly GCA_050945655.1. Classification (GTDB taxonomy): domain Bacteria; phylum Bacillota; class Clostridia; order DSM-8532; family DSM-8532; genus DTU059. Next base: position 1,731 of record JBMNTI010000003.1, read on the forward strand.
CTTAGAAAAATATAGTCCAATTCCGATTACAACAGCTATATAGATACACATAGCAATAAAGATTTGTAGCCTTTCTCCGCTCATAAAGCCTCTCTCCTCTGCGTATTACTTGATGCATAATTATACCAAACTAATTGTAATTATTCAATTTGTTTGGCTAAAATTTATGAAGGCATATTTATACAGGAATAATAACTTTATTGCGCTGTTATTTATTTTTTTCTATATATATTCTTAAAGCTTCAATTCCTAAACGTGCCAACTTAATAAATAGAATGAATGCATAGATGCTTGCTGCAACAAAAGCTAAAGCAAATAATAAATTAAAAACAGACAAAACACCGATCCACCTGGAAGTTGTTATTTCTGATACCATCTTTCATTCTCCTCTCTTAATAAAATACTTAACTTCATCCCTTCAATAAGTACTTTGCCCGTGCATACCGGGAAAATTTAAAGCAACGGTTTATCGCAAAAATTCGGGTGATACTTTGCCCGTGCATACCGGGAAAATTTAGCGGCGCCTGCCGCCTATAAACGCAAAATAGATCTTAATTCAGATATATATTAAATCTTATGCTTCTTATGTGTTAATATAAAAATCAGAATCATTACCTAATAATACCATACTTCGCAATATAAGAATAATATATTTTATTATCAATTTAAAAAATAATATAGAATTTATTGTTGAATAACTGCTATAATGAATATATATATTTTGCGATTTCATAGTGGCTATAAGTTAGGGTTAGTATTATTACCTGTTAACTTTCTGATTATCATTCGTAAGATCTGAATTTCTGCAAACTTGCCTCTTCTTTGTTAGCTTCCATGTATTCTTAATGCTACATTTCAGGATGCAGTTTGTTTTTTACTCGATATCCTGGCTAACTATTCATATTTGCTGCTTTTCTTACATATTCATCATGCTATACAGGCATAAAGATTTTTCTTTATGGCCTATTTGGTTAATTTTTTCACAATTAAATTAAAGGAGGTCAGATGATGAGTGAGAGCACAGGTTTCTGCACATGTTCCCCACTAAAAAAAGCATCCAGGTACGGCGAAATTGAAAAAGTTATTGAGCTTTATAGGGACAAAGAAGGCAGCTTAATACAGATCCTTCATATTGCACAGGAAATCTACGGCCATTTACCTCTCGACTTGCAGCAATTTATTGCAGACTCTTTAGACATTCCACTATCAGAGGTATCAGGAGTTATTACCTTTTATTCCTTTTTTTCTACCAAACCCAGAGGGGAACACACAATCAGGGTTTGTCTCGGCACCGCTTGCTATGTAAGAGGAGGAAAAAAGGTCATCGAAAGATTATCTGAAATTCTGGGCGTAGGTTTAGGTGAAACAACAAAGGATGGGCGTTTTACCTTTGAAATAGCACGCTGCATAGGGGCTTGCGGACTTGCTCCGGCAATGATGATCGATAATGTGGTTTATAAGCAGGTCAATGTTAATAAATTGGAATCCATCCTGTCTCAATATTAAGGAATAACGGAGGTGAGTTAAAGATGAGCAATACCATTAGCAATACTATTAGCACTATTATTGATCTGGAACGGATAAAGAACAATTATCATACGAATATCGGCAAGTATAGATATCAGGTTTTAATATGCGGTGGTGCAGGCTGTATTTCTTCAAATTGTGCTGATGTAAAAAATTCGGTTATAGAAGAAATCCAAAAACACAATCTGGAAGATGATGTCATAGTGCATGAAACCGGCTGTATGGGAATTTGTGCTGTTGGTCCTGTTATGCTTGTGCTACCCGATAGAACCTTTTATACCGAATTGACTCCTGAAACTGCCGCAAATATTGTGGAAAGCCATTTGGTTGGCGGCCGGGTACTTATGGAAAACACATACTATGATAAATCTTTAAAAAAACATGTTCCTAAAATAGATGATATTGAGTTTTTCAGGGATCAGGTTAAAATAGCTTTGCGAAACTGCGGAATTATTGAACACAACAGCATTGACTCCTACATAGCCCAGGATGGTTATTTTGCCGCCTATAATGTCCTTACCCAAAGAACACCTGATGAAGTGGTCGAAGAGGTTAAAAAATCAGGCATAAAAGGTCGCGGCGGCGCAGGATTCCCTACGGGCATAAAATGGGAAGCCGGATTAAAGACCGAAAGCAATAAAAAGTATATCGTTTGTAATGCCGATGAAGGCGACCCCGGCGCATTCATGGACAGAAGTATTATTGAAGGCGATCCCCATACAATCATAGAAGGCATGATAATAGGAGGTTACGCCATTGGCGCAAATTTAGGCTATGTTTATATCAGAGCCGAATACCCCATTGCTGTTGAAAGGCTTTCAAAGGCAATAGAGGACGCACGTAATTACGGTTTATTGGGAAGAAATCTTTTTGAAACTGATTTTTCCTTTGATTTAGAAATCAGAATCGGAGCAGGGGCTTTTGTATGCGGTGAGGAAACCGCTCTCATGAATTCTATTGAAGGGCAAAGAGGAGAGCCCCGACAAAAACCCCCTCTACCTTTTCAAAAGGGACTCTTCAAATGTCCGACAATAATAAATAATGCCGAGACCATTGCAAGCATACCCGCTATTCTCAAAAATGGCAGTGATTGGTTCAGACAATTCGGAACAGAGACCAGCAAAGGAACCAAGGTATTTGCTTTAGCCGGAGATTTGGTCAATTCCGGAATTGTTGAAGTCCCCATAGGAGTGCCTCTTGGCGATATCCTCTTTAAAATCGGAGGCGGCATGAGAGACAAAAAGTCATTTAAATCAGCCCAGATAGGAGGTCCTTCCGGTGGATGCATAACAATGCAAAATCTTAATGTAAATACCGACTATGATACTATTACCAGCCTCGGCGCCATAATGGGCTCCGGCGGTCTTATTGCTATGAATGAAGATACCTGTATGGTTGATACGGCAAGATATTTTATGGACTTCATTCAGGACGAATCCTGCGGAAAATGTGTTGCTTGCCGAATAGGAACAAAAAGAATGCTGGAAATACTTGACCAGATAACGCAAGGCAAAGGTGAAGAAGGCGACATTGAGCTGTTGGAAGAGCTTGGGAACACCATAAAAGAAACCGCTATGTGCGGTCTGGGCCAATCGGCGCCGAACCCGGTTCTAAGCACAATTCGTTATTTCAGGCATGAATATGAGGAGCATATAAAGAAAAAATACTGCCGTGCCGGAGTCTGTTCAGAGCTGTTTATATCTCCATGCGAAAATACCTGTCCTGCCAATGTCAATGTTCCGGGCTACCTAAGGCTGATTGCTGCAGGAAGATTCATTGATGCCTATAACCTCATCCGGCAGGAAAATCCATTCCCGGCTGTCTGCGGCCGCATCTGCACCCGCCCCTGTGAATCCAAGTGCAGGCGCAGGTCCTTGGATGAAGCAGTGGCGATTTGTGATTTGAAGCGGTTTGTAGCCGATTACGCCCATAAAAATGAAAAGCCCTATAGCAAGGACATCATCTTCCCTAAGAACGGAAAGAAAATTGCTATTATCGGAGCAGGAGCTTCCGGTCTTACCTGCGGATATTATCTGGTTCGCATCGGATATGATGTTGATATTTATGAATCCGAGTCTATAGCCGGTGGAGTGCTTGCCTTTGGAATTCCCGAATACCGGTTGCCTCAAAAGGTTATTGCCCATGAAATTGAGCTTATTACGCAAGCAGGGGTCAATATATTCCTTAACACCGAAGTTGGCCGTGATATTGACTTTATGGATCTGCGGGATAAATATGATGCTATTTATGTCGCGACAGGAACCCAATTCCCACAGAGGGTCAACATCCCCGGTGAAGAGCTGGATGGAGTCATTCATGGCATTAATTTCTTAAAGGATGTCAATATGAAGCGGGATATTAAGCTTGGCTCGACTGTCGCAATAATAGGCGGCGGAAATACGGCCATTGATTCGGCCAGAACAGCTCTCAGGCTTGGCGCCAGGAAGGTCATCGTGCTTTACAGAAGAACTATTGATGCTATGCCCGCCTATGAATCGGAGATAGACGAAGCTTTAGCCGAGGGTGTCGAAATCATGGAACTGGTAGCCCCTGTCAGATTCATACAGGGAAAGAAGGGTTCTGTAGCAAAAATCGAGTGCCTCAAAATGAAGTTGGGTGAGTTTGACAGATCCGGCAGGAGGAAATCAATACCCATAAACGGCTCCAACTTCATAGTTGAGGTGGATAATGTCATTCCTGCAGTAAGCCAATATTCGGATCTACCTTTTATTAAAAAAGATGAAATCGGAATAACCTCCTGGGGTACCTTCATAATTCAGGAAGACACCTTGATGACCACCATGGACGGAGTGTTTGCCGGAGGCGATGTGGCAAGAGGCCCGGACACCGTTATTTCGGCTATTGCCGACGGAAAGAAGGCGGCTGTTTCCATAGACCTCTATTTAGGCGGTAAGGGAAAACTCAACAAAGGCCCCAAAATCAACATCCCCGATAACTTTGATGAAGATGAGATCGTTTCATTAAAAAGATTCCCTCTTGACATGCTGCCCGTTGACAAGCGAATGAATATGGATAGTGAAGTTGTGCTGGGGTTCCATAAACTCAATGCAATGGCAGAATCCATGCGTTGCTTACACTGTGATAGGAGGTAGTGCTATGATAAACATGACCATAAACGGAAAAAGAATCTCTGCAAAAGAAGATTTCACTATTTTAGAGGCTGCCAGGGCTAATGGAATAAATATTCCTCACTTGTGCTACCTGGGTGGAATCCATGAATTTGGCTCCTGCAGGATCTGCGTGGTTGAGGTTGAAGGTGCGAAGACTCTCCAGGCTTCCTGTATGACAAAAATCACCGAAGGCATGGTTGTTCATACTAATTCGGATAAAGTAAGGAAGGCCAGAAAAGTTCTTTATGAACTTTTGCTTTCAGACCATTCAAAGGACTGTCTGAGCTGCAAGAGAAACCAAAGTTGTGAGCTTCAAGAATTAGGACGTACCCTGGGAATTGAAGAAACCCGATTCAACGGGGCTCATTCCAAATTTGTTTTAGACAGCTCTGTGTCTATTACAAGGGATCTGTCAAAATGTATACTTTGCAGAAGGTGTGTCACGGTATGCAATGAAATCCAGGGTGTTGGCATATTAAACGCTCAGAACAGAGGCTTTGATACGGTAATCGGGCCTGCCATGGATCTTCCTATCGGTTCGGTTAATTGCTCTTACTGCGGCCAATGTACCGTGGTATGTCCGGTTGGCGCACTGAAAGAAACTGACTCTATTCAGGATGTTTGGGATGCAATTAACAACAAAAACAAGCGTGTTGTTGTTCAGGTTGCCCCGGCGGTTCGTGTAGCTATCGGTGAGGAATTCGGGTATGAAAGCGGAGAGAGGGTAACTGGGAAGCTTGCCGCATCATTGCGTGAACTTGGCTTTGATGACATATTTGACACCAATTTTGCCGCGGATTTGACCATAATGGAGGAAGGCACCGAACTTCTCACCCGGGTCAAAAATGCCTTAACAGGCGGCAATGCTGTTCTGCCCATGATAACCAGCTGCAGTCCCGGATGGATCAAGTACATCGAACATACATTTCCAGATGAAATTGACCACCTGTCCACCTGCAAATCACCTCACACCATGTTAGGTGCCCTTGTAAAATCCTATTATGCAAAAAAAATCAATATGGATCCGAAAGACATATATGTCGTGTCTATCATGCCATGTACTGCCAAAAAAACCGAAATAGTCAGAGCAGAAATGAAAAACGACGGGTATCCTAATGTTGATGCGGTTTTAACTACAAGAGAACTGGCTGCCATGATAAAGGAAGCCGGTATCAATTTTAGAAATCTTGAGGACAGTGAGTTTGATAATCCCTTAGGATTGTCTACAGGCGCAGCCGACATTTTCGGTATAACCGGTGGTGTAATGGAAGCGGCGCTGCGCACTGTATATGAGATTATCACCGGTCGGGAATTGCCCTTTGAAGGACTTCATGTAACGCCTATAGTGGGACTGGAACAGGTAAAGGAAGCAGAAATAGTTATTGATGACCCTCTCCCTTATTATAGTTTTCTTGATGGGTTCAGCATCAAGTTAGCCGTAACAAGCGGATTAAAAGGTGCGAATCAGCTTATGAAGGCAGTGGCGGCAGGCAAATCCCCCTATCATTTTATTGAGGTTATGGGTTGTCCCGGCGGCTGTATAACAGGAGGAGGCCAGCCCAGATCAAAGGATCCTGATGTTCGTTTAAAAAGACTTAAGGGGCTATATAGTGAGGACGAAAGCAAACTTTTGAGAAAATCTCATGAAAATCCCTATGTAACAAGCCTATACGATGAATTTCTTGGAGCGCCCAATAGTCATAAAGCCCATGAGCTGTTGCATACCCGATATGTTAAACGTGGCAAATTTAATGAGATCAGTAATGAAGTATTTATTGCAAAAGGGAAATATCCACAAAAACCCCGGTCAGCCGACATTATGTCCGATTCTTTAGAAAGTTCCGGTGCAAAAGGCAAGAAAGAGAGAGATGATATAGAGTCAATTCGTGTGCTTTCTTTAGAGGCCGAAAACATGAGGCTTAAGAGTGAACTGGGTGATGCTCTTGAAACTGTAGAGTTATTTAAAAAAGTGTTATCCGATTATGCCGATAAGCACAAATAGTCAACCGGCAAAAGCTGACTATTATTAAGTCGGCAAACTGTGCGATAACTATCAATAGTATTAAATCTATGCGAGTTTAGCGGCTGTAGCCGGCATTTGTCATCCTGAGCGTCAGCGAAGGATCTTCTGCGATTTAGCGCTCCATCTCCAACATCCGGTTTCCAGTCGCACTCGCTACTAAATCCATGCTTCACTTTAAATCGCAGCAACTACGCCGCTTATTAACGATCGCATAATCTTATATCAATAGTATTAAATCTATGCAAGCTTAGCGGCTGTAGCCGGCATTTGTCATCCTGAGCGTCAGCGAAGGATCTTCTGCGATTTAGCGCTCCATCTCCAACATCCGGTTTCCAGTCGCGCTCGCTACTAAATCCATGCTTCACTTTAAATCGCAGCAACCACGCCGCTTATTAACGATCGCATAATCGAATATTATAACCTGCATGTTAAAGAGTTTCACACAGTCTGCCTCGGTGGCATAGAGGCAAAAGTGAATCGAATATAAATCCCTGTAATAGGGCGGCAGTTTGGGCTGTCCGCCCCTTTTTCTGTTTACGCGGCGGTGTCGGTGCAGGCTATTGTAACCTATATTCGGCGTCAGGGTGGTGAGCGTGTCTCTATCGTGAGCCGATAGGCTGTTCTTTATAGTCAGGAAACTTCTGCCGACTTGTCACCAGTATATGCCATGCAGAATAAAATAAAGTAGGACAAACAACCGAGGTATTAATATGTCAGATTGTGAAAAAAAGAAGGTTTTGATCGTGGCCATGAATGTGTGAAATGTCATGATCCGGGACATCCGCTTCCAAAGCCAATACTATTTGAATGTGGCAACGGCGGTGGATTCACTTTTGCCGCTAATTGCAGTAACAGCACCGAAGATAACGCATGTTGCATTTGCACACCTAAAACAATTGCAAATGTAACCCTCGACACATCCTGCTTGTGCAAGCCAAAGATAAAAGTAGAATTCTCCAGTATTATTCATTTTATACCCGACAATGATGGCAAAGCCCAGTTGGAATTTGACCTGGTCAGGTGCTGCAAAGATTTTCCTGAATGCGTAGTAGGTACCTGGAATTATCAGATCGAAGAAAATGATAAGTTTGCAAAATCCTTCTGCTTCGATTATTGCGATTGCAGTACCTGCCCCGGCTGCTGCACCTATATTGTAAAATGCAGACCTGTTTTCGTAAAAGACGCAACTATATGTGTTACCAATTGTCAAATCGCAATTTTTGCTCAAGGCCATTAACAAGGAAATAAAGACATGAGGATTTTATCTTCATGTCTTTGTCTCATTCATCAGTCCGAATGCTTTTTTAATAGCATTTAATATGTTCGTGCATAAAATGCTTAGTAGACCTGTTTAATGGAGATGTCGGCAAATGAAAGCAACCAGGACCCATTATGATGATATGTGGGAGAAATACTTTGAAAACTACCAGGGCTGGTTATATGTAGCTGATCGTTTATTTCCTTCCCGGGAACGCCATGATCCCGAAGAAAACATTATAGTCAGGAATGAGAATGATACCTGCTGTATTCTATCGAATCCTGAATACGATTCATCGGATAAACTTTATCCGGTTGATAATGATAATTATTATATAAATAACGTTCAAACAGAAAACTATTCATATAATGAAGAACCAGAAAATTCTGAAGCCACAGAAGTGATAATAAATACTGTCAATGATTGCGCAAAGGAAAGCAGCCATACTTTTGACGCGGCAAAAGAGACCTCAACAGAAAAAATTGTCCGGTGCCGCCCGTTTATCAAACAACCGGATGATATTATTTTTGAATGTGACACAGGCTTGGGTTTTGCCTTCGTAACACAAAAGAATGAGTCTTTGATTTATACTCCTCTTAAAGCATGTGCGACAAAAACGCTCGGTTCTATATCAATAGACACAACATGCCTTAAAAAACCAATAACAAAGATACTTTTCTCATGCAATGTTTTTTTTAAACCAAGAGCCGTTAAGGGTACATCCCAATTGGAATTTGTATTGTCCCGCTCGTGCAACAATTGCGCTGAAAATACCTTAGGCAGCTGGATCTTTGACCTGATAGACAAGAGCGAACATATATCCCAGACTTTTAAATTTAACTTCTGCAGCCGCAATTCATTTCCCGGCTTTTATAATTATTTTATCAGGGTCATACCCGTCTATATCAAGAATTGCTCTGTTCTATTAACAAATTGCCATATAGGTGCATTCGCTCAGTCGAAATAGACTATATCATCACTCGTTTAATCTCGGAACCACAATTTGTCGGGATATAGTCCGTCTTTTTTCAGCTTTGCGATAGCGTTAACCACTCTTTCCTTATCTTTTTTATATGTTATGCCGTACCATTTATCCGGAGTTTTTAGTACCTTCACCTTTCCTTTTCCTTCCTTAAGTATATTTCCAACTACTTCGGGAAGGAAAAATTCCGATTTCAAAGGGTCGGCTGCCAGCTTTTCAGACAAAAACATTTCAAATCTGTGTTTTAGCTCTCCCAGAATACTCAGAGTGAATCCCCACATATTCATGGACACAATACTGCCCTTTGGTATCGGGATCCATGTTTTCCCTTCATCTTCCGAATACTCCGCTCTATCACCGGCTTTTCTGATTTTGGTTCTTTCTTTAATACCGGTAAGATTGCCTGCATCATCAGTGGTACATACACCTCTGGCCACATATCCGTTCTCTGTCAGGGTGTTTTCGATAACATAACCAACCATTGCATAGTTATACTTTTCATCATCCGATGTCTTTTCAAGGAAATCATATATTATTGAAAACGCGCTCCTGCCATAATAATCGTCTGCATTTATTACCGCGAAAGGGCCGTTCAGCTTTTCTATACAGGAAAGTACCGCATGGCCGGTTCCCCAGGGTTTTACTCTTCCATCAGGTACGAAATAACCCTCAGGCAGAGCATTAATGTTCTGATACACGTAATCTACCTGAATATGATCGGCTATCCTATCCCCTATTCTGTTTTTAAAATCGGCCTCATTCTCCTTTTTAATAATAATTATAACCTTTTTAAATCCTGCTCTGATTGCATCATAAATAGAAAAATCGATTAACATATGACCCTCGTTATCTATAGGGTCTATCTGTTTCAACCCGCCGTATCTGCTTCCCATACCGGCGGCCATAATGACTAAAACTGGTTTATCCATGTTTATCCTCCGTTAAGTTATGAAATTATAATATTTTTCTCTTTTAACTTACGTTTAGTAATTCGCCGTATAATAATATACAAAACTGCAAAAACAGGAATGCCCAAAAGCATTCCGGCAAGTCCGAAAAGGCTGCCCCCCACGATTAATGCAAAGAGTACCCATAGCCCGTCAATTCCTATGGAATTGCCCACCACTCTTGGATAAATCAAATTGTTCTCCAACTGTTGAAGTACGATGATAAATACTATGAACCACAAAGTCTTTTCAGGTTGGGCCATGAGTATAATAAACGCACATGGAATGGTTCCTATCCAGGCGCCGAATATTGGAATAAGAGCGGTCATCGCAATAATTACACTGCAAAGTACGGCATAAGGGAAATTAAAAATAAGCATCCCTAATAGTACCAAAGCCCCCAGTATAAGCGCTTCGGTCACCTGCCCCGCTATAAAATCCTGGAAAGTCTTATTTGCTTGTACTCCAGTATCGATAATTCTCTCTGTTGTTTTTTGCGGTATAAATGCATATAACAGTTCTTTCATGCTTCTTATCAGCTTTTCCTTTGTTGACAGCAGGTAAATTGAAATAATAAAACCCATAATAATATTAATTATACCGCTTGTAAGACTTTTCGTGAAATTATATATCTGGGGAATTGCCGTTGTAATGAAACTGCTGCTCTTGTTTATTATTTCATTCCAGTTAATGCTTATTTCATTCCATATTTCTCCTGTTAAGTGGTACCTGTCGGCTAAATCATTTATAAATCTATTGAGAGATTCCAGATACCCGTTCATATTTGATTTTAATGTCAAGATACTGTCGGACAACTGGGGCACCACAAACAAGGAAATTATAATAAAAAAAGAAAGCACTACCATATACGTGGCAAATACGGATAACGGCCGGCGCAGCTTTCTGAGTAAATGTTTCTTACACTTATCCAGTTTATGGAACAGTCGGCTTTCAAAAAAAACCATTATAATATTTAGAACATAGGCAAAAAAGAAACCTAATACAAACGGGCTTAAGACTACCATGATGGTACCCAAAAAAGCAAATACCTGTTTTATATTGGAAACAGCCAGATATAACAGGATTCCGTAGGTTGTTAATAAAAAATATCCTTTAAGCCTGGGGCTCATATTAATCATAAGATTCTTTCTCCTCCGCTTACAAAGAGCATACTGCTCTATTTTCTGCATTGATACGGCTATTAGGCAGACTGTGCAAAAACTATTTAACCGCCAACCTGCATAATCTTATACAATTATAAGTATTACATAGTCTGACGACTTATTAGCTTCTCTATTTCTACTACAGGTATTATTATCAAAGCTAAACCTATTGCAGCCAATAAATTTGCCAAAGGCAGGGCGGTAAGTTGGAAAACAGTATTCAGCCCTGGGATGTAAATAACCGTAAGTGTAAGCACGAATGATGCAAGCATAGCCAGCAGCAAATATTTATTATGCGTTTTTGAAAATAATATTGAATTTATACTGGATCTTAGATTTATGGAATGAAAAATCTCGCAAAGTGATAATGTAAGAAACGCCATGGTCATTGCCGTTCCCTGACTCAGCTCCTGGGATGCATTATTCACATTGTATCCTATTAAGAATGAAATCAATGTTAGTACAGCAATTATTACACCCTGGTATACGATTCTGACTCCAAGTCTGTTAGCGAATATTCCTTCATCGGAATCACGGGGAGGTTTATTCATAATATCACTTTCAGCCTCTTCCATACCAAGTGCTATTGCCGGGAAGCTATCGGTAATCAGGTTTATCCATAAAATATGAATCGGATAAAACAGCCTCAGATTCATAATTGTAGCAGCAAACAAAGCTACCACTTCGCTCAGGTTAGAGCTAAGCAAAAACTGTATTGATTTACGGATGTTATCATAAATTCTGCGTCCTTCTTCCACCGCATAGACAATTGTGGCAAAGTTGTCATCGGCCAGAACCATATCGGAGACGCTTTTGCTGACGTCGGTTCCTGTAATGCCCATACCGACACCGATATCGGCTGATTTAAGAGCAGGAGCATCATTAACCCCATCTCCGGTCATAGCGGTTATTTTGTCCCGTTTCTTCCATGCGTTAACTATCCTCACCTTGTGTTCCGGTTGCACACGGGCATAAACAAAATATTTGTCTATATTATTATCAAACTCATCATCAGACATTTTTGAGATATCGGTACCTGTAACGGCCTGGCTTTCATTCTCTATGATACCCAACTCTATAGCAATAGCAACGGCCGTATCCCTATGGTCGCCTGTAATCATAATAGGCTTTATTCCCGCAGATCTGCACTCGTCAATTGCAGACTTTGCCTCATGCCGTACCGGATCGATCATACCTGTCAGTCCAATAAATATTAAATCTTTTTCGAGATTTTCAGGTGAAGTATCTTCCGGTAGTGCATCCCGATGCTTCATGGCCGATCCAAGAACTCTCAAGGCTTTTTTAGCCATATCCTTGTTCCGATCCAAAACATCCTTGCGCAGCTCTTCGGATAACAATACTTCACCTTGTGGGGTAAGAATATGGGTACATCTTTGTAACAACTCATCCGGAGCGCCTTTTGTGTATTGAATAAATCTGCCCTCAGTTTTGTGAATAGTGGACATCATCTTTCTTTCAGAGTCAAACGGCGCCTCCGAAACACGGGGAAACCTTTTTTCCAACTCATTTTTATTCTTACCTGCGTCAAAGGCATATCTTATCAGCGCGCTTTCGGTAGGTTCACCTACAATGCTTTCATCCTCTTCGGAAATTGACGCATCATTACACAATGCCATAGATATTGCAAGCTGGTTCACGTCGCCGAAAGTGTCTACCACGGTCATTTTATTTTGGGTTAAAGTACCGGTTTTATCTGAACATATTATCTGAGTGCAGCCTAAGGTCTCTACAGCCGTTAGCCTCCTTATTATGGCATTTCGTTTTGACATTTTGGTAACCCCTATTGACAGAACGATCGTAACGACAGCCACAAGCCCTTCCGGTATTGCTGCCACGGCAAGGCTTATAGCCAGCATAAACATATCCAAAACATGTCCGGCGCCAAACCCGCCGCTTCTTAATACACTAAAGACAAATATAAAGATACTTATTCCCAAGACGCCAATACTAAGCACTTTGCTTAATGAGGCAAGCTTCTTCTGGAGAGGTGTTTTTTCATTTTCCGTAAGGGATATGATTCCTGCAATTTTCCCCATCTCGGTAGACATTCCCGTTCCCACTACCACACACTCACCACGCCCATATACAACGTTTGTCCCCATATAAGCCATATTGTGCCTATCGCCCAAAGGGACATCCTCGTTATTTGTAGAGGTAAGAACCTTATTCGTTTTTTCTACCGGCACCGATTCTCCTGTAAGGGAAGCCTCCTCAATCTTTAAACTTGAAGCGTCGATAATACGCATATCTGCAGGAACAGCGTCCCCCGCTTCCAAAAGAACAATATCGCCGGGTACTATATCTTCAGACTTGATCTGCATAACATGACCATTCCGTCTTACCTTTGAATAGGGAGAAGTCATTTGCTGAAGTGCTTCAATAGCCTTTTCCGCCTTACCCTCCTGAATAACTCCCAATATAGAATTCAAAGCCACTACCGCCAGAATAATTAACATATCTGCAAGCTCACCTACGGCACCTGATATTACGGCTGCAGCAATCAGAACAAGCACCATGGGATCTGCCATTTGTCCCAGTAAGCGGGCTATGAGAGATTTTTTCTTACCTTCGGCCAACTTGTTTTTGCCATAACGGTTTAACCTTTCGGTAGCCTGGGTTGTATCAAGGCCATTACGGGAAGTTTTTTGCTGCTCAAGCACAGTACTTAAACTTTCAAAATAATGCCGCATAAAAGAAAAGTCTCCTTCCTGAGAAAAAAGATTAAAAACCATAAATATATTTTCTAAAAAAATATATTATCATAACAAATAAAAACATTCAATTTTAAGTATATACCACTTTTTTGATTGCTTATTCTATAGTTATCTCAATAAAAGGCCGACATATTAAATAGCAGGCACAAAAGAAAATTTTTGGGGGAAATACTAATGAAAGTTAAGCTGGCTGATAAAGCTTCTATTCTTATTTTATTTTTTTTATTACCTGTAATGCTTACAATGTCATGCGGTCCTAAGGTTGTTTCCTTTGAAGAAATAACAGAAAACAATGAACCTGAAATATGTATTAGTAGTAATACTGAATTCATGACATCGCGCAAAGATGATTCTTCTCAAACCATGAGCGAAGAGTATTCTCCCCCAATAAAAAATGAGCTTGAAGGCTTAAAATATGTTTTAAGCCCTTACTTATCCCCTTCCAACGACCTTTTTATAGGCGATGAGGATAAGAATTTTATAGAAAATAGTTTTTTGAATCCCGAAAATATCAATCTTTATATATCTGCATCTGATTTGGAAAAAGTCGTTAAAATAACTCTCTCCTTTGATGATGACCATAAATGGCGTATCAAGGAATTTATTACTAATTTTTCTTATGAAGATAAAATAGAAAGGCAATATGCCGTATCCGGACTAATGAATCTTCTTGCCTTAAGGTATCCTTTATCATTGGAAATGGAAACTGAAGACATTCAAAAATCAAATGTGATGGCAGATTTGAGTAATGTTGATGAAAAGCACAGATCACTGGTATGTAAGGCTTATCGGCTTGGATTTACCGATTTCACGGTTGATAAGTGCAGGATGTTTCGTCCTGCCGATTATCTTAATCATGGTGAAGCAATTTCTATGCTTTATCGGATTTTTATCAATCTGGGCATCCCGGGTGCTGAGAAGCCCGCCTTCATTGATAATGAAGAACCTCCAATTCCAACAGAGGATAACTACATAACAGATCAACAGCAAGAGGCTTATTCGGTTGAAAATATTTACAGTGAATACCGTGATTACAAGAACAGCCTGGAGAAAACCAAGAGTGCCGCAAACAGTAAAAGAATAAAAATGCTCAATCAGGCAGAAGAGATTTTGGCCATGGCCTACGAATCTCAAACAGACAAAAATATTCTGGACATAAACACATGGATAAATATCCTGAATAAGGTCTTCGGATTAGACACGGAAGAAATAAATGCACATATTTCCTTCAGCACCGACAGTACACTCACCTATGATATCGTTGCCGTAAGTATTTTCGAATTTCCTTACCTAATGGGAGGTAAGAAGACAAGGGATGCCAATGAGCAGGAGTTGGCAGCCGCACGGGTAGCTATTCAGCAATTTGATACCGCGGCAGATATAAGTAAATTTGCCCAGTTCTATTTCTCGGGCTTGCTTAAAGGAATATATGAATTACCGGGATTCACTCCGAAAAGGCCGGTAAACGATGCCGAGGCTATGCTTATAATAATGCGGATTGTGAAAGGTCTTTCAATTTAGCTTATACATGATAGATTTGGCATAAGACTCGAAGGTTTGGCTTAACAATTCATGGCCTTTTTCATTCGGATGTATTCCGTCTTCACATAGAAGATTGAAATAGTCACGTTTTAACAGGAATGGCTGGCGAACATCAATAAAGCTGCATGAAAGGCTTTGGGCAAGGCTAACCACAGCAAGGCTGTAGGTTTCATGGTGACGGTAAATAAGTTCCTTATCCCCCAGCCATTTTAAAATTGCTCCGGCGTCAAGGCTCCTGCTTATCCAATTAAAATATTTTTCCGAATGTATAGGGGGAAGATTTACTAATATCGGCTTAATACCAGATTGGCGAAGAGCCTTTACCATATCTGTGATGCATTCTTTAAAAACAGAAAGAGGTGTTTTTGGTAAATGTTCTTTTTCCGGTTGGGCAGCTACCTCAGCCCATTTAAAATCACAGTCGTTTCCTCCGAATTCAATAATTGCAGCCTCAGCATCAATGCCTTTTTTTAATGCGCTCAGCATAAGATTTCTGGCCTTTGGAGCAGTCATGCCAAATTTAGAATTGTTCCTTATGTCCAACCCAAGGCCGGTTATTTTGTCTATTGCCAACCTGTTTTCAATGCGTCGGTATTTTTTGCGAATATCATCATATATAACACCTTTTAAAACAGAGTCGCCCCATACTTCAATACGTTTCATTACATTAATCATATACACTACACCTCGTAATTTTGTTAATCGTTATATCTAGTTTCTATTATTATGTTATATTATATACTATATTCTGTCAACAATATTTAGTACTATGTTGAATGGTTTTTTTGTTTATAATATAATTTTGATATAACATATACTTCATATAAATACGATCAATAGATTAATCCGGGAGGTCTTTTATGTCATCGATAAAAAGTGAGCTTATCTATTGGGCAAACGAATTAGAAAACCATAGCATGCCAAATTGGGACAGTCTGCCTGACATTGATTTATATATGGATCAGGTCATCACCTATCTGGAAAAGCAGCTTGCCATTTTTTCTAAATCCGAAGATGAAAAGCTAATTACACCGGCAATGATTAATAATTATGTGAAAAACGGAATTATACCACGTCCCCTAAACAAAAAATATACCCGTAAGCACATGGCATATTTATTATCTGTTCTGAGCCTGAAAAATATTCTTTCACTGATGGATATTACAAGACTTATTTCCCATGAAAAAAAAGAACAGCTTAAAAATACATTATTTGATGAGCTTAACTCTATTCAGGATGAAGCTTTCAAGGCGACTTCCATAAAGCTTAAGAAATCTCTTGAGAAGTTTGACGATGAAAATACCGATGAAGACTATGAAGAGCGGCTGAGTCTTCTTGCTCTGAAATTTTCTATGGAGGCAAATGCAAACCGTATTACGGCAAAAAAAATACTGGAAGAGATAATGTCGCACAGATCGAAGCATCAGGAAACTTATTCAAAAGGTAACGGTAAAAGCAAAGGAAAAGAAAAAAGTAATTAATACAACATTCTATCTTGGCAAAATTACTTTAAAGCAGTTTTGTTTTCCCAGGTTAATAAATTTTACCGGCCCGATGCCTTCGAAGGCTTTTCGGATTCTGTTCATACCTATTCCCGACTTAATAAAACGCCTCCTTTCATCAATAGTGATAAGGCGTTGGTATAACCAGGCATTGCGTCTTTCCGGCTGGCATTCCCTCATACTCAATTTAACCTTTTTACTTCGGGCTACCGAGCCGGGATTGATTATCTCAATTGCTTTATCTGAAATATCAATCAAAACACCACGGGATAAATCCATATAATCCCTGTGCACTAATGCGTTTGCTAAGGCCTCCTCAAAGGCGGAATAAGGGTAATTATCATCTTTTATTATTCTTTTTACCTTGTTCATTATTTGATCCATCATATACAAGATATTGCCTGATACTATATCGATATCATCCCCGTCAATAATCTTTACATAGCATTGGTGAAGATATACTTGCGGATTCTTTCCAAATAGCAGCAGCCCTCCTATGGTAGGAGAAAATTCACCTTCATACTTTTGTCCAATGAAGCCAAAAACCTCAAGTAACAGTGTAAGATTCTGATCAGTATGCTGCACATTGATACTATTTAAAAATTTGTTTATCTGATCCATATCAAGATCCGCCAGAGTTGCTTTCTCCACAATTACGGTTTCAAACGTCATAAGACCGTTTTCCTGCATCATGGATGCCAGTTCGGATCGTCTTGCAAAATCAGTAGTAGAGCCTCTTCGTACATAAAAGGCACCGGTCTGGATCATTTGATGCGGTGAATGCTTGCTCTTAAAAATAGTAAGTACCGCAACAGTCTTATCCTTGTACTTAACCAGATCCAAACTGACAGGAACCGGCGGATCGGTTCTGTTATATATAATCTGCTGGATTTGTTCCTCAAGACAATCACCGACATCTATCCCTAAGATACTTTTAGTTTTATCCTCAACACCATAAAGGATATATCCTCTCCCACCCCGTGAATTGGCTATAGCGGTTACATCCTTCACAAGTTCCTTCTTTTCTCCTTCAGTTGTGATCTTAAGTTCAGCCTTAAAATCTAATTTTTCATCTTCTTCTCTGGATAAAAGCTGCTTAAGTCTTTGAATATCCACCTATTAAAAGACTCCTCTATTATTTATTCGCAGTTCAGTATTTCGTAATCCTTCCATTCGGCAAGGAATATATCCGATTGCATAAGAATCCCAAGGTTATGCCTGTTTTTTATCCTTTCAAAATCCTTTTCCGTTAGTGTAAATGACACCCTTGCATTCTTATTATTAAGATTTCCTGTACAATAGTATTTTGTATGTAAATCTACCTTTTCATATTCAAGAGACTCACCTTCTAATATTCCCTCGTCCAATACTTTCACATTCTTTTCATACATTGCTTCACCCGAACTAAAAAGATGTTTCATTTTCTCGCCCCCGCTTGGTAAATAAATATGAATTTTACAGTTCATTTAATATATCGAGCTTTTTGTAGTTTTTATCAAGATGTTGACTAATATATCTGAAGGCAATATTCGAAAAAGTACACAATAACGGATCGGAAAGCTCAAAATTAAATATCCCGCTCTTTTCGGCACATAAAACGTACATAATTCCCTTGGCTGTTCCTATATCAACCATTTCGGCTTCCGTATCCTGTTTCGAACACTCTTCACAGATAAAACCACTGTGTTTAAAACTAAAATAAATCTGATCAATATCGATCGTGTTGCATGATGCACAGCTGCAAACATGAGGCGGATACCCGGTAATTTGCATTAATTTTATTGCAAATGCTGACGATACCAGAAGGGGAGTGCGGCCTTTTTTTAGTGCTTGCAGTCCATAAATCAAAAGACTCAGTATCCGGGAGGATAAGGAAATATCCTGAGCGCTGTCACCTGCCATCTCCAGCATATGAGCCGCATGGGCAAAACGGGTCAGGTCTGTTGCGAGATCATAAAAATTCGTCAATATATCACAACTGTTCAAAATAAACCTTGTCCGTCCTCTATAAAAGACATACTCACCATAAGTCAGAACCTGCGTTCCGTAGGATGCCCGGCTACCGTTCTTTTTGGCGTTTCTCGCCAATACACTTATTATGCCAAGGTCTTCAGTGATTATGGTAAGCATCTTATCACTGTCATCGTATGATATTTCTTTTATCACAAGACCTTTTGTTTTGATTACACCCATTTTATCAGCCCTGTTTATCCTTATTAGAATGAAATCACCCGTTACCGATATCGAAGATTTCGAACGTGATCCGAGTCATTGATATTCGTAGCGGAAAACATACCCTCACCTGAATCAGTAACCCTTACACACCAATTTAGAGGCAAGATATGCCTTAATGCTCGTTATAGCCTAGTTGATTTAGCATAAAATCACTATTTCGCCAATCCTTTTTTACTTTAACCCATAGGTTTAAAAATACTTTGGAATCAAAAAGCCTTTCCATATCCTGTCTGGCAAGGCTTCCTGCTTGCTTTAACACTTTTCCGTCCTTACCAATAATTATCCCTTTGTGAGACTCTTTTTCACAATAAATATTTGCCTCTACCTTTATTATCCTCTTGTCATCCTTTTCTTTAAACTCTATAACTTCGACGCTTATACCATGAGGTACTTCATCGCTTAACAGGTTCAGAAGCTTTTCCCTTATCAATTCCTGGGCAAGAACCTTTTCATGCTGGTCTGTTAACATATCTTCCGGATAATACATTTCACCTTCAGGAAGAAGATTTTCAATTATTTCTAATAACCTGTTCTTAGTTCTTACATCGGTTGCGCTTACGGGTATTATCTCCTCAAATCCATAGGCCTCCTTATATTGATCAATAAGCGGAAGAAGGGAGCTTTTATCCACAAGATCTATCTTATTGATCAATAGAATTACCGGCGCATCGGCTTTCTTAAGCTCCTCAATAATCATTGTGTCGCCGGATCCTATCTTAGTATCGTTTGCATCAACCATAAATAAAATAAGGTCAACACCCTCAAATGTGCCAAGAGCTTCCTGCACCATATATTCGCCAAGCTTATTTTTAGGCTTATGAATCCCCGGAGTATCAACAAATACCATCTGATATTCCTTAGTAGTTAAAACAGTGCGTATGGTATGCCGGGTGGTTTGCGGCTTACTGGACATAATCGCCACTTTTTCGCCTGTCAGGAGATTCAGCAAGGTGGATTTTCCCACGTTCGGCCTCCCTATTATTGTAATAAAACCTGATTTAAATGCCATGCTATTATTTATCCTCCATATCGCTTTTCTTAAATGAATGTGGCAATATTTCTTCAAAAGAGTATACTTTATATTCACCATCTCTATTACTTAAATACAAGGGCATATCCGACAAACAGAATTCACTTAAAACCTGCCTGCAAATACCGCAGGGCATAGTCGGAGACTTGCTGTCGCTGGCAACTGCAATGGCTAAAATCCTCTTGGCTCCATCAGATATTGCTTTAACAATTGCTGTTCTCTCGGCACATATGGCTGCTCCGTAGGAAGCATTCTCAATATTGCAGCCTGTATAAATCCTCCCATTGTCAGCAAACAGTGCGGCTCCCACATGAAAATTCGAATACGGAACATAAGCATTTTCCTTGATTTTTACCGCAAGATTAACCAGCTTCTCCGACTCAGGAATATTTTGAACATTTTTAATATCATACCCTGACATTTGTATACCCCCAAATTATAACACTACTGTAGAAATCATTGTACCACTTTGTTATACTTTGGCAAAGCCTTGTGATTATAATCCCCCATAATTGCATGGTTAATCTTTCGCCAGACTGTGTAAAAATTATCAATAGTATTAAATCTATACAAGTTTAGCGGCTGTAGATTGCTGCGATTTAGCGCTCCATCTCCAACATCCAGTTTTCAGTCGCGCTCGCTACGCAATCCTTGCTTCGCTTTAAATCGCAGCAACCGCGCCGCTTATTCACGATAATCAAATATTACAACCTGCATGTTAAAACAGTTTTCGCACAGTCTGGCGATGAGTTAATTAAACAATGAAAAAGTATTTAAATTGGAGTAAATCTTATATATATGGCATAGCATCATATAGGTTTATAAAAAAATGTTACATAAATTTGCCTTGACCTCTTGTTTTTTTTGTTATAAATGTTATACTACAAGTATTATTATTCCTTGGATCATACTGCTTTCTTGTTCTACCCTCTCCTTAGTTTTTGGATTTGGGGCAATGTTCAAAAAAGGTATAATCCAGAAATGTTAAGGAGGATATTATTACTATGGAAGACAAGACTCTAAAATGTAAGGATTGTGGCGCCGATTTTATTTTTACAGAAGGCGAGCAAGCTTTCTACAAAGAAAAGGGATTTGAAAACGAACCACAAAGATGTCCTGAATGCAGAAGGGCTAGAAAGCAGCAAAGGAACAACAGAATGCAAAGGTATTAATTGAAATTTTTGGAGAGCCGAGGCTCTCCTTTATTTTGCCTTTTCCTCTTTTAGGATTATTTTTTTATTATAATTAATATTTCGCCGTCACTGTCTACTATGGCGGTATCTCCTTCAGATATTATACCTTTTATCATCTGTCTGCCCAGTTCGGTTTCTATTTGCTTTTGGATAAACCGCTTAACAGGTCTTGCACCATATTCAGGATTCCATCCGTTTTTAACTATATAGTCCAATGCGGCTTCGGTTGATTTAATCCTGATTTCTTTTTCAGCCAGTCTGTTTGACAGGGTTTTTATCACAAGTTTGACAATTTCCTTTACCTCGTCTTTTGTCAAGGGTTTGAATAAAACAATATCATCGACCCGGTTCAAAAACTCCGGCTTAAAACCATATCGCAGCTCATTCATAACCTTTTCACGGGTATAATCGTCAAGCTCTCCTTCTTCTCCTGTGTTCTCAAGAAGGATATGGCTTCCTATATTAGAGGTCATAATAATAACCGTATTTTTAAAGTTAACTACTCTGCCTTGACTGTCGGTTAGCCTCCCGTCATCCAATATCTGAAGCAGTATGTTAAATATGTCGGGGTGAGCTTTTTCTATTTCATCAAACAAAATAACGCTATATGGCTTTCTTCTTACAGCCTCGGTAAGCTGTCCGCCCTCCTCGTACCCGACATATCCGGGAGGTGCGCCGATCAGCCTTGCCACCGAGTGCTTTTCCATATACTCACTCATATCAATGCGAACCATATTGTCTTCAGTATCAAACAAAGCCTCCGACAATGCTTTTGCCAGCTCTGTCTTCCCTACGCCCGTAGGTCCTAAGAAGATAAATGAACCTATAGGCCTCCTGGCGTCTTTCAAACCGGCTCTTGCACGAAGCACCGCATCCGATACCGAGGTAACAGCCTCATTCTGTCCGATTACCCTCCGATGAAGAATTTCCTCCAGATTAAGAAGCTTTTCTTTTTCTTCCTCCATCAGCTTTGTCACCGGTATGCCCGTCCATTTGGAGATTATTTCTGTAATTTCATCCTCGGTGACTTCTTCCTTTAACATGCGTCCGGATATCTCGGACTGATGCTGCTTTTCCCTTGCGAGGATACTCTCAAGCTCGGGAAGCTTTCCATATTTCAGTTTTGCAAGACTTTCCAGATCATAGCTTCTCTCTGCTTCTTCGATCTGCAGCTTAATTTCTTCAATTTCTTTCTTTAAATCCTTTTCTCTCTGTATATACTCCTTTTCAAGCTCCCATTGAGCCTTCATACTATTGCCTTTATCCTTTAACTCGGCAATTTCCGACTCAATAGCCGCAAGACGTTCTTTCGAGGCCTTGTCATTTTCCTTTTTAAGCGCCTGCTGCTCAATTTCAAGCTGCATTATCCGGCGCATGATCTCGTCCAGCTCGGCAGGCATGCTGTCAATTTCGGTTCTGAGCATGGCTGCGGCTTCATCCATAAGATCTATGGCTTTATCGGGCAGAAATCTGTCGGAAATATAACGGTTTGACAGGGTTGCGCTGGCAATAATTGCTCCGTCGGTAATTCTTACTCCGTGATGTATTTCAAACCTTTCCTTGAGTCCTCTTAATATGGATATGGTATCCTCCACCGTGGGCTGGTCAACCAGAACTGTTTGAAATCTTCTTTCAAGAGCTGCGTCCTTTTCTATATATTCCCTGTATTCATCAAGAGTGGTGGCACCTATACATCGCAACTCACCTCTGGCTAGCATGGGCTTCAGGATATTTCCGGCATCCATAGCACCATCGGCTTTTCCTGCGCCTACTATATTGTGAAGCTCATCAATAAACAAAATTATCTGTCCGTCGGAAGCCTCCACCTCTTTTAGTACGGCTTTCAGCCTTTCTTCAAATTCTCCCCGGAACTTGGCTCCCGCAATAAGAGCGCCCATGTCAAGGGAATATATTGTTTTATTCTTTAAACTGTCAGGAACATCACCCTTCAGAATTCTCTGTGCCAGAGCTTCAACGATAGCCGTTTTCCCCACTCCCGGCTCGCCTATAAGGACAGGGTTATTTTTGGTTCTGCGGGATAATATTCTTATTACACGGCGGATCTCCGCATCTCTTCCCACTACAGGGTCAAGCTTTCCTTTTCTGGCCAGTTCGACTAAATCGCAGCCGTATTTTTCAAGGGCCATAAAATTCATTTCAGGATTTTGGTTAGTCACCCTCTGATTTCCCCTCACTTTTGACATTGCCTCAAGAAACGTATCCTCAGTTATCCCGAAATCTTTGAGCAATTTTGAGGTAAACCCTCCGCGCTCAAGAAGGAGGGCAAGGAATAAATGTTCAACACTGACATATTCGTCTTTGAGCTTTTTTGCCCTATCCTCAGACGTAATAAGAAGCTGATTATATCTTCGTGTTGCATAAACATTAGAAGCTGAACTGCCATATACCTTTGGCAAGCGTTCAAGCTCCTTTTTAAGCTCTTCCGTAATATCGGCGGGGGTAACCCCCATTGCCCATAAAAGTCTCGGAATCAATCCCTCCTCCTGCTCTGCAAGAGCCAAAGCAAGATGTTCCCCGTCAACTTGCTGGTGGTTTAATTTTATAGCCCATTTCTGTGATTCAACTATAGCTTCCTGAGCTTTCTCTGTGAATTTCTCCAAATTCATGTTATCTCACCCCTTATAATATAAAGACGTATTATTTCTGGTTTTAAGTTTTCTATCTGTCTAATTCCTTTAATTTTCCGTACATTTCCAATTGCTTCTCAGTTAAATGCTCCGGGTTATTTATATAGACTTTAATGTATAAATCCCCTCTGCCGCCGATCGTATTGTAATATCCTTTACCCGGTATGCGTATATTTCCGCCGTTTCGTATTCCTTTAGGGATATTCACAATTATACTGGCTTCAGGAGTCCTGACCTTTACTTCGCCGCCTAAAGCCGCCACCCACGGCTTAACTTCTATTTTTTGATTTATATCATAGCCTTTTAATTCGTACTCATCCTTTATAAATTTCACAATAAGATACAAATCACCGTCCGGTCCGCCATTCATGCCCTTTCCTCCCTGCCCTGCCAGACGGATCCGACCGCCGATCTGTATTCCTTTTGGAATCTTAACCGACAGAGTTTTTCTGCCGGTCGGACTCTCGATGGTAATATGCTTTTCGGCTCCAAGCAAGCCGTCTATAACAGAAATCTTGATTTCTGCCTCCTTGTCTTCGCCTCTATGTTTGAAATTACCAGCGGAACCAGAAGCAAATCCTCTATCAGAAAAACCCTTTACGTTCCCCGAAGAAAAAAAATCGTCCAAGTTTATACCACCGTCGCCAAAAAACATATCGAAAAAATCACTAAACCCTCCATGGCCGGAAGTTCTGTATTCATACCGCACATTACCGTTTCTAAAACCAAATTGGGATGGATCAAAATCATATCCGTTTGTAAAATTAAATTCTCTGCCAAATTGATCATATTTTTTTCGTTTTTCATCATTGCCCAATACTTCATATGCCTCATTTATTTCCTTAAACTTTTCCTCCGCTTTTTTATTTCCCGGATTGGCATCAGGATGGTATTTTTTTGCAAGCTTACGATACGCTTTTTTTATTTGATCTTGCGTAGCATCTTTATTAATACCTAATATTTCGTAGTAGTCACGGTACTTCATCCCTACACCTCCTGACTAACTTTGACTTTCCTTGACCTTCATCATCATTATATCTATTTCCTTAGTAAATTTCAATATTTTATTTTTTATAGCAAATGATTTAATATAATAATCAGGGTATATATAAAAGAGAACAATCTTTAGGAGGAAATAATATGGCTCGGAAAGAAATTGTTGCTTTGCTTCTTGCCGGAGGACAAGGAAGCCGTCTTGGCGTATTGACTCAAAATGACGCTAAACCAGCTATTCTCTACGGAGGAAAATATCGCATCATTGATTTCACACTAAGCAATTGCATAAATTCAGGTATAGACACCGTTGGTGTCTTAACTCAATATCAGCCCCTTCGACTAAACTCACATATCGGAATAGGAAAGCCCTGGGACTTGGATCGTGTAAACGGCGGAGTGACTATTCTGGCTCCATACATGAAAACCGAAAAGGGCGAATGGTATTCCGGAACAGCCGATGCTGTTTATCAGAACATACACTACGTTGATGAGATGTATGCAAAATATGTCATTATCTTATCAGGTGACCATATCTATAAGATGGACTATTCAAAAATGCTGGCTTTTCATAAAAAAACTCGTGCTGATGCCACAATTTCAGTTATCAATGTACCTTTGGATGAAGCCAGCAGGTATGGAATCATGAACACCAATGAAGACGGCAGCATTTATGAATTTGAAGAGAAACCCGAACAGCCGAAAAGTACTTTAGCCTCTATGGGAATCTACATTTTTACATGGGATGTCTTAAGAGAATATCTCATGAATGACCACCATAAAAGCGCGTCCCACCATGATTTCGGGAAAAATATCATCCCTGAGATGTTGGCTAATAAAAAAAGGCTAATGGCCTATAAATTCGAGGGATATTGGCGCGATGTAGGAACAATTCAAGCTTACTGGGAATCAAACATGAACTTAACTGAGCTAATTCCTGATTTTAATTTGTTTGATCCTTACTGGAAAATCTACTCCCCAAATCCTGTTTACCCTGCTCATTTTGTAGGTGATACCGGCAAAATAGAAAAATCAATTATTGCCGAAGGATGTATGATATACGGAACGGTAAGGAGGTCTGTCATCTTTCCGGGAGTAACTATTAACGCAGGTACAGTGATAGAGGATTCAATCATTATGTCCGATTCGCTGATAGGATCAAATACCGAAATATACTGTACTATTATCGGCGAAACCAGTGTCATAGGAAATAACGTCAAATGTGGTGTTGGCGAATTTGCAGAGAATACCTACAACCCAAAGGTTTACAACTCAAATATCAATGTTATAGGATCCAACACCGTTATTCCCAACAATACCATATTAGGCAGAAATGTAGTTATTGATAATTATATTACTCCTCACGATTTTGAAGCCAATAATATACCTTCGGGAGGATATCTAATAAAAGGAGGCGGGAAATAATGTATTCTACAATGGGCATTGTATTGACCGGAGGAAAAAACAACCGGCTGAAGGAATTATCTTTGGAGAGGTCTATAGCCGCCGTTCCAATAGGCGGGAAATATCGTATTATTGACTTTATACTATCCAATATGGTGAATTCGGGAATTACTAATATTGGAGTTATAACCCAATATAATTATCGTTCCCTTATGGATCATCTAGGTTCAGGAAAGGAATGGGATCTTGACAGGAAAAACGACGGACTTTTCATCTTGCCTCCTTATCTTTCGGAGTTCGGAACAGGCTGGTACAAGGGAACCGCCGACTCAATGTATAATAACCTGACATTTTTGCAAAGAAGTGATGAGGAATATGTCATTATCGGACAAGGCTATGCTATATATAATATGGATTACAAACCCATGCTGGAATATCATATTCAGACCGGAGCGGATATTACGATCGCTTGCCGTGACATGAGCGATATCTCTCCTGAGGATCATAAACTTCTGGGTATGGTCGAATTGAATGATGAAAACCGGATAATAGATTTTATGGAAAAGTCCTTAAACCCGAAAACCAGTATTGGATCTATAGGAGTATATATTATCCGCAGAGACTTTTTAATTGAGCTTTTACAGGAAAGTGCCTCAAAAGGGCTGACAGATTTCGTCTATGATATTATAGTCCGCCAGACAAATAAGCTTAAAATTTATGCCTATATGTTTAGCGGTTACTGGAGACCACTAAATAGCATTCAACTTTATTACAGAACCAATATGGAGCTGCTGAATCCAAAAGTCAGGCAGGAACTTCTCATGGACAGAAGAAAAATCTTTACCAAAGTTAAGGATGAACCACCTGCCAAGTACAATGAAGAAGCAAATGTTCATAATTCAATAGTAGCC
This sequence comes from Acetivibrionales bacterium, assembly GCA_050945655.1. Lineage (GTDB taxonomy): Bacteria > Bacillota > Clostridia > DSM-8532 > DSM-8532 > DTU059. The sequence continues at coordinate 28,955 of JBMNTI010000003.1, forward strand.
GATGGATGCATAATTGAAGGAACAGTTGAGGACAGTGTACTTTTCAGGGGCGTTCGTGTAATGAAGGGTGTTGTTATCAAAAACAGCTTGGTGATGCAAGGAACAACTGTGGAGAAAAACGTACAACTCAATTATTGCATTTTGGACAAGGGAGTAACCATAACTGAGGGCAAATCGCTCAATGGCGATGCGGAATGGCCTTTGATAGTAGGTAAAAATGTAAAGGTGTAGCAACAAAGGTTCTATTACAAGCTTGGGCGGGGCAGAAACCCCGCCCATCGTTGTTTCGGATATTAAGAATTATGTGATTTAATGTTTTAGATAGTTTTCGCACAGTACAAATAAAGTAATTTTCTCTATAATTGTTATTGGCTCGCTTAAAAATAAGTAAAAGAAAATTGCAACTTAGCAAATTGTAATAAAATCTGCTATTAAACAAGGCTATTAGTCTTCCCCGTCCCATTGGCATTCAAGCTCTTTAAACTTTCTACAAATTGGCGTGCTGTTCTGCCAGAGCGTCCGCCACGTTCCATAGCATAGCGCTCAGCAAGCAAATCAATGTTTTCCATCTCTTTGACTTCATACTGTTTTATGAGATAATGCACAATGTGCAAATATTCATCTTTAGTAGGTTTAGAAAACAGAATTGAGAGTCCAAATCGATCTGACAAAGATGTTTGCTCTTGAATTGTTTCATTTAAATGAATATCGGTTCCTTGGCGATCTTCAAATCTTTCACTGATTAAATGTCTGCGATTGCTGGTAGTATAAATGATTACATTAGAGGTTCTCGCCGAAACCGTTCCTTCCAATATGGCTTTTAATGCGCCAATCTTTTCATTATGCTTTAGAAACGACAGATCATCGATAAACAAAATAAACTTTAATGGATTGTTGGCAAGCTTTTCAATTAAATCCGGTATTTTGAGCAAATCTGCTTTTCTGACCTCGACCATTCGTAAGCCCCGATCTGCAAATTCGTTGACAACTGCTTTCACCGTAGAAGATTTCCCTGTTCCGGCATCGCCATATAAGAGAGTATTAGCCGCTGGTTTTCCTTCTATAAAAGCAATTGTATTGTCCAAAATTTTTTTTCGTTCCAGTTCATATCCTGTAAGGTTTGAAAGCCGAATATTGTCGGGATATTTTACCGGCACAATTTCTCCTTTACTGTATGTAAAAACTGTATGGTTTGCATAGATACCATATCCTAATACAAACAAGTTTTTTATCCGCTCTTCGTACATTTTAACAAAGTCATATTCTGAATTTGTAGTCCATTCAGGCAAAAATACATCATAGTTTATTTCTTTTTTTATTTCCTGTGATGTTATTTGCGAGATTTCCTGTAATGTTTTTAGTTCGTGTTTAACGGACTGTTGCAGCATATGCGAAACGGCCTCTTTTTTTGAGCATTTACGGATGTATATGTTATCATCAAATACTATACGTTGCCAAACATACTCAGTAAAATTTTCAGTTGATTTAAACAATAAATGTATGAAATGAGCATATTTATCGATTTTCACAGCAGCATCACTTTGGTTTTCATCTATCATTTCTATAAATGCGTTCATAACTTGGTCATCTAATAATTTTCGAAAAATTGACAATGCCTTTGCCTTAAATTTTATTTGCTCTATAGTAAACATATTATTTTCCTCCCAGCAATGGAGTTGTCTAACCTTATCCCCTTTATAAATCTTACCATCCGGCGCCTTCGGTTTCATGCTTGCGGCTTCTTGTCATCAAGTCGTACACTGCTTTTCTGCAATCCTTTCCCTCAAAGAGAATACTATAGGCTTCCTGAATTATCGGCATACTGACATTATACTTATCTGCAAGCTCCTTTGCCGCACGGGTTGCGGAGATTCCTTCAACAACCATTTTTACCTCATCCAGCGCTTTCTGAACCGTATATCCCTTACCAATAAGCCTTCCTGCCCGTAGATTCCGGCTGTGATTGCTGGTGCATGTCACAATTAAATCGCCTATGCCTGTAAGACCGGCAAATGTTTTTGTGCGCGCTCCCATTGCTTTGCCTAAGCGTGCAATTTCCGTAATTCCCCGGGTCATAAGAGCTGCTTTACTGTTATCCCCATAACCCAGGCCATCGCATATTCCGGCACATAAAGCAATTACGTTTTTAAGAGCTGATCCCATTTCTGCACCCACTAAATCTGAGCTTGTATAAACACGGAAAATCGGGGACATAAAAAGATCCTGAACCTTTCTGGCTGCTTTTTGGCTCGGGGACGCCGATACGACCGTTGTGGGTATTCCATGTGCTACCTCTTCAGCGTGGCTCGGCCCGTACAGAGCAACTGGCTGGACACCCGGGATCTCGCTTAACACCACCTCGCTAAGCCTAAGCCCTGTTTTCTCCTCAAGCCCCTTTGAACAGATAATTATCATATCACCCTTTTTAACATAAGGCGCAAAAAGCCTGCAAGATTCACGAACTGCCTGTGATGGCACAACGAGCACGATATATTCATGCCCTTCAAGGCATTCCTGGATATCGGTAGTGAATCTGATTGAGTCAGGAATTTTTATCCCCGGAAGATTATCTTTATGCTCTCTTTCCAGATTGAGCATATCCACTTCTTTTTGAAATAAAGACCACACACGGACATTGTGTCCGTTATTTGTCAAAAGAATGGACAGGCTTGTCCCCCAACTGCCTGCACCAATAATTGATACAACTGACATCTCTGATTCTCTCTCCTTAGTCTTTTTTAAAGCTTAATTTTTTTTCGTTTCCTTTAATCAGTCTTTTTATATTTGTGCTGTGTCTTATAATGATCAAAGCTACCAGGACTGTTCCAATCAGCAACATAGGCCAGGGCTCTTTGAAAATAAAAGCAAGGACTAAAAAGAAAACCGCGCTTACCATGGATCCTAAAGAAACATAGCGTGTTATTGCCACAATAACAATAAAAGCCCCCAGGCATATTAATGCCGCAATTGGGGAAAACATAAGTATCACCGCAAAGGAAGTCATTACTCCTTTGCCGCCTTTAAAGCCGAAATAGGCAGGCCAGTTATGTCCGATCACCGCGAAGAATCCTGCAAAGTATTCCCCCAGAAAAACTCCGCTCCCCGGGGTAATTTCTCCGAAGATGTAACGGCCCAGGAGACAAGCAATTACTCCCTTCAAAAAATCTCCTGCAATAACTGCAACGGCGGCTCCCTTGCCTATTGTTCTTAATGTGTTGGTAGCCCCTGCGTTTCCGCTCCCATAATCTCTGACGTCGATCTTGTATATAAATTTTCCGATAATTATTGAGGTGTTTACGCTTCCTAATAAATATCCGATCAGAGATGAAAAAATAATTATTATTATTTCAAAAGGCATTATTTTTCTCCCTTTTCTTTAATGGTAAACCTAATAGGTGAACCTTCAAAGCCAAAATTATTACGTAAAGTGTTTTGCAAATATCTTGAATAAGAATAATGCATCAATTCCGCACTATTAACAAAAACAACAAAACTTGGCGGCTTAACGCCGACCTGTGTCATATAATAGATTTTCAGCCGTTTTCCTTTATCCGACGGAGGTTGAACCATAGCAACCGCATCATTCAATACATCGTTTAGCATACCAGTCTGTACTCTGAATGATGCCTGATCATTTACATAATCAATCAGCTCAAACAAGCGCTCCACCCTTTGTCCTGTTTTTGCGGATATAAATACTATAGGCACATAGCTCATAAATTCCAGATCCTGAACTACTTTTTTTCGATAGTTCTCCATAGTTCCGGTTACTTTTTCTATAGTATCCCACTTATTAATGGCAATAATAGATGCCTTTCCTTGTTCATGCGCATAGCCGGCGATTTTAGTGTCTTGCTCGGTAACCCCATCATTGGCATCTATCATTATAATGCAGACATCGGCTCTGTCCACTGCGGCCCAGGATCTTATGATACTGTATTTTTCAATGTTCTCATCAATTCTGCTTTTTCTGCGAATACCGGCGGTATCAATGAATACATACCGTTTATTACCAACTTCGTAAAAGGTATCTATGGCATCACGGGTGGTTCCGGGTATATCGCTTACTATGACACGATCCTCGCCCAGTATCCTGTTGATTAACGATGATTTACCTGAATTAGGTTTTCCAATAACCGCAACTTTGATAGAGTCTTCCTCTTCACTTTCACGCTTCTCCACAGGGAAATGATCATATATAGCATCCAATAGCTCACCCATTCCCAAACCGTGAATTGATGAAATCGGATATATTTCGCCCATACCAAGGTTGTAAAACTCATAAACTTCCGGGGGAGGATCCCCGACACTATCCACCTTATTAACAGCTACGATAACGGGTTTTGCAGACTTCCTAAGTAAAACGGCAACATCCTCATCAGATGCGGTAAGCCCGGACTTGACATCCACCATCAGAAGAATTACATCCGCCGTATCAATAGCTATTTGTGCCTGCCTTACCATCTGCTGCTTAATAAAGTCTTCGGAAGAAACTTCAATACCGCCTGTATCGATCAGTGTGAATTTTTTCCCTCTCCATTCGCTTTCGGCATAAATACGGTCCCTGGTAACGCCCGGAGTATCTTCAATAATTGATATTCTTTTTCCTGCAATATAGTTAAAGAAAGTAGACTTGCCCACATTTGGCCTTCCGACTACCGCTACTATAGGTTTTGACACACTTCTACCCCCATAATTCTCATACAATATAAACATTGTACCCGCTCTTTACCAAAATATCAAACCTATTCTTCACTCCCCTGACCTTTCATCTAAATCATTTGATTTCGATAGGTTCATGTATCCTGTTCATATTTTATTCTTTAATTTATATATTATTATTAAGATCGATTATACACTTTCCCGGAGGAATAAATGGACGGAAAAACTATCTCGGCGGCTGAATTTCATGAATCCTATGATGCGAAATCAAAGGAAAATGCTGCACCGGAAATTTCATCTGACAGGATCGGTGAAGAGAACAATATTCATCTTGCCCATGAATTAAGTAATGTCAAATACTATTTCGCTTTAAAAGAAATAAATTCCGAACAGACTATCAAAGTGCTTAGTACCTTTGATCACAGGGTGATTCTGATTACCGGCGGTGATGATAGAAAAATCCCCCTTGATGCTTTAGCTGATGCTTTAGTTTCAAAAGTAAAGCATCTGATTTTGATTGGCCAGACATCGGGAATTATTGAAATATGTCTCATGCGCAAACTTACGGGGAAGAACAGGAATGTTGATATCCGAATTACCAGATGTGGTACGTTAAAACAGGCCGTGGATTGCGCTTATCTCTCCGCAAAACCTAAGGATTCCGTACTTCTGTCACCCATTGGCAATTTTATTACCGGAAGCAATGAAAAATTGGAGGAAATATACAGAAAATATGTAACTTCATTGTAAGCTAACTAAGCAGCCTTGTTATGATATCAGCTGTTTTACGTAAGCGAAGGCAAACGGGTTACCGACTATGCCCGCCGCAAAATCCGGTTAACTTTTTAATTGTAACAGGCTTACCTGCAATCACTATTTAAATAGCTGAACAGTATTCATACTGTTAGCAGGGTAGACAATTCCCCTTTTACAATTATTAGATTAAAGGTATAATTGTGTTATCATCACGAAAATTCATCTCAGTAAATATTTAAAAATGAACTTTGAGGTGTATTATGGCATACTTAGATTATTGCATTTGCTTTGTTGAAGGAGCTGAGAATCGTGTTCTCGCAGAAAATATGGTTTCAGCGATAACTTCCTATACTCTTCCAAAAAAAGTGCATGATCTCAAGGTCGGTACGCAATATAAAAACGGTTGTACGCTGGCGGTTTCCTCTGATTCGCCATTAACTGCGGAGCAAGTTAGTATTCTTTCCGCCTGCCGTTGGCTAATGGTCGTATGCAATGATAGGGATCGTGATGCCTTAGGTATAAGCCAGGCAATAAACTATTTCTTAACTAACAGGGACAGAGAATTCATCCTTCCCATACTATTTAATGGGGAGCCTCAGACCGCATTCCCTCCGGAATTCTTTGAAGAGCGCAAAAGAATCATAACCTTTAATGACGGAGCAACTCAGGAAATTACCGAGATTGTGGAGCCACTTGCAATTGATGTCAGATCAAAAAATATTAAATCTTCCCTTTCCTTATTGAAGCAGGCTCGCATTAAAATTGTAGCGGCGCTTATCGGAGTCAGTTATGATGCCCTGGTTCAAAGACATGAGAAAAGAACCCGGCAAAGACTGAAGATTATTGCTTCGGTTATCATATTGTTGCCTATACTGTTAGGCAGCTTTTTTACATATCTATGGTTCAATTCAAAACATAAAACAGAAATCGCCATCCAAAAGACCCAGCTGTCAAAGGATTTGTTGGCCGACATGTGCCAGAATTATCCGCTTCTTTTTCAGAATACTCCGGAAATCCAGCCGTATATCAGTTCATTATTGGTAAACAGTTTGGAAAAGCTTCGAGTTGCAGAAAGCGAATATATTTCCCTCCTGCCTGTTGATGAACTGCTGTTGCCAGAGCCTGACGATGATTTAAGCCAATCGCGCAATAAGGCGAAGATCCTGCGTTATCTCGGCAAAAAGGAAGAAGCGGTTCAAGCATATAAAATAACCGCATCAAAGCTGGAGCAGGGGTCGGAGCTTTATTCACTGACTTCCGGGATGTTTGTTATAAACACTGAGCCTAAAAAATACCCTAACGGGATTCTTGTTATTGATATTAGCGATGATGTTTCAAAAGAATGTGACGGACTCAGCGTGGGGGACGTTATTGTGGAAACAGGAGGCTTTAAGTTCAGGGACTTTGGTCAGTATCAGGCCTACCTGTCCGGAAATGCTGCGAAGAATAAAAACATAAAGCTAACCATACTCAGGCTCAAAGAAAACGAGTTTTCTGAAATGGTTCTGTCGGTAAAGCCGGAGAATTTAGTATTTAAAGCAGAAGAAATGTAAGGGGGAATTTGAATGGTACCGAAAGAACAAAACAATAATATGTTCTATGATGTTTTTTTAAGCTACCGTCATAAGCCCCGGGATAATAGAATCTGCAAAAAAACTCACACCCTTCTTGAAACCTTTAAGCCCCCCAGGCGATATAAGAGTGCAGATATTAAGCGGGTTTTCCGTGATGATGCGGAGCTTCCTGCGGCAGGAATCCTAAGTGATACAATTGCCGAAGCCTTGAAATCTTCCCGTGTTTTGCTGGTGATTTGCTCGAAAGATACTCCTGAATCACAGTGGGTTGACAAAGAAATAAGAACATTTATTGAATACGGCCTTTCAGACAAAATTTTTGCCCTATTAATAGATGATGACCCCAACGAGTGCTTTCCTCCGTCCCTTAAGCTTGTTCCCGGAATAGAAAACAGGACACTTAGGGTAAAGTATACGGCGAAAGGGTATAACAGCAAAAAGCTGAAAATGGAACTTCTAAAAGTTATATCTGAGGCAACCGATACCAGCTATGAACAACTCCTTGCCGCAACAAAGAGGCGGCGCCTCAGACGTTCAATATTTGCAGGACTGGTATTATCACTGTTTCTGATTGTATCGGGTCTTTATTCTTTTTACCAATGGCTTACCGCATCATATTACTACATATACACACAACGGGAGGAATTAGTAATAAAAGATATAATCGACAGTATAAGCTCCGACCTTATAGCAGCTACGGAAAATATCCCGGAAGCTGCCCCTGCTCTTGTTAAAATAATAAGTGACAATAATGAATATCTTGACAGGATGATGGCTATCGACGGATCAACGGAAAAAAGTATCGGCGACAAGGCAAGAAATTATCTGAGTCTGGCACGGGCACACATGCTGACAGGAAATGTAAAAGAAACTCAAAATTCCGCCCGTGAAGCAATAAAAATATATGAAGCCATTGCCGAAAAAAGCAACGATGAGAAGAATAATAAAAATCTTGCAACCAGCTATACTCTCGCCGGGATCTTTATGCAGTATTTTTCCGAATATGAAAAGGCAATCAACTATTTTGAAAAAGCTGCTGACCTATATCAAAAGCTTGAAAAAACATATAAAAGTATTGAATACGCCGATAGTCTGGCCGTATGTTATAACAGTATGGGACTTTGCAATTACTTATCGGGAAACTACTTAGATGCGGCAGACTCCTTTATTAATGAGATAAGTACCCGGGAAAAAATAACAGATGACTTTTCTTCAGTTGAAAATCAGATTCTGTTTGCCGAGCTTTACGATAATACTGCAACATGCTTTGCATCGGCCGATGAGAACAAGAAAGCCGCAAAATATTACAATAAGGCGTATTCTTTCTATAAGGCGCTTTATGAAAACAGCGACGATCCCCAATTTCATAAAGTCTACGTCGTTTGCCTCTACAATTTAGGGATAAGCTTAGCCTATGAAAAAGATAATACCGATGCCGAGTATTATCTGAGATTGTGTCTGGTTGAAGCCGATAAGCTTGTTACAGAATCAATGTCGGAATTTGATCCTTACTACCTTGCAATGTATGCCATGTACGATTTGCTATACGTCGGGGACGATAAAAAAGAAGAAGCCCTTGGCTTGGTTTCTACCGCTTACAACAGAAACTCCTCGGATCCCTTCATAAAGCGTATTTATGCCTATTGCCTTTTATTTAATAATCGTTATAAGGATGCCTCGGATATTCTTAATACGCTTCTTCTGGAGAATAGTTTAACAGAACGGGAAATAATAAGCGATCTTGAGCTTTTCATTATCAGAGGCCGCTCAACAGACGATTTATTACGGTTAAAAGAATACTTCAGCCAAAGAGCCTGATTTCGCCTCACTCACCCCAAGCCGGGCGAAAACTAACAATAGTATAAAATCTATGCAAGTTTCAGCGGCTGTAGCTGACATTTATCATTTGTCATCCTGAGCGCCAACGAAGGATCTTATTGTTTTACCCAAAGATCCTTCACTCCACTTTGTTCCGTTAAGGATGACAGGTATGGCGCGTAGCGTAATGAGGAATGACATCTATGCTCTGCTTCTTGGCCGTTTCACTCCCTCATAATCAGCGTTACGCCCGCAATCCATGCTTCGCTTTAAATCGCAGCAAGCACACCGCTTATTTACGATTGCATCATCAAATATTATAACCTGAATATCATAACAGTTATCGCATAGTCTGCCCAAACAGCAGCTAAAGCTCAAATCGATTGGCTGGACTGTTAAGGTGTTGTCATAAATATCAACTCCGGGTTTCACTGATGATCCCGCCTCCCACTGCAAAATCACCGTCGTACATGACGACAGACTGTCCGGGGGCTACAAAAGCAATAGGTTCCTCAAAAATAATCTGTGCCTTGTCGTCCTTTAATGCGATCAGTCTTGCAGGAACTTCCTTTTGGGAATACCGGGTACGAACCATAACTTTTTTCTCTTCATCAGGCTTTTCATACAGTATATAATTCATATCCCCGGCAATCAGACTATTTACCAATCCCTCTTCTTTGCTGCCCAGGGTTACGGTATTATTTCTGCTATCTTTGGATATTACATACTTAGGCTCTGGAAAACTCATACCAAGTCCTTTTCTTTGTCCTATGGTGTAATGTATCATACCCTTGTTCCTTCCTATAATATTGCCTTCTTTATCAAGATAAGTGCCTTCAGCCGGATCCATGCCTTTATATTCGGCTATAAAATCCGTATAATTTCCGTTTTGAACAAAGCAAATATCCTGGCTGTCAGGTTTCCTTGCATTAACCAGATTTTTACTCTCGGCTATGACTCTGACCTCGGCTTTACTATAGTCGCCTAAAGGGAGTAAAAGCCTTTTTAGCTGATCCTGCGTAAGCATATAAAGAACATAGCTCTGATCCTTTGCTATCTCCAGGGCTTTCTTTAATAAATAGCGTCCCGATGCTTTATCAAATATTACCCGGGCATAATGTCCCGTGGCAATATAGTCCATGCCAAGAGCCATTGCCTTACTAAGCATTGCACTGAATTTGATATGCTTGTTGCAGGCAATACAAGGATTAGGGGTCAATCCTTCCAGATAAGAATCCACAAAATAGTCTACAACCTTTTCTTTAAAAAGCTGCTTCATATTAAGTACATAGAAAGGTATACCCAGCTTAAAAGCCGTTGCTCTTGCATCTTCTACATCCTCTAATGAACAGCATGTTCTGGTCATGGGCTTATCACTCTCGTTCACCGAATCCCATAGTTTTAGCGTAGCCCCATACACCTCATACCCTTTATCCAATAATAGTGCTGCGGCAGTGCTAGAGTCCACCCCGCCGCTCATTCCTACCAGTACTTTTTTCTTTTTTGTTTCTTGCATAAATCCACCCTTTTATTCAGTCTTAATCGTTACAGAAAATTCGCACAGAAATTCTATAAAACCATCATCCCGTCAGACTGTGCAAAAACTGTTTTGTCATGCAGGTTATAGTCTTTGGTAATGCGGTTGTAAATAAGCGGCCGGGTTTCTACTCTTTAAAGCGAAGCATGGATTGTGTAGCGAGCGCGACTGGAAACCAAATGTTGGAGCTGGGCGTTAAATGACAAATGTCAGCTACAGCCGCTAAACTTACATAGATTTAATACTATTGTTAGTTTTTTTACAGTCTCGATAGAAGATCCTTAATTACTTCACCCGCTATTATAAGCCCCGCAACCGACGGAACAAATGAAACACTTCCCGGAATTTGTTTCCTTACCGTGCAGGTTCTTTGAGTTCCATCGGGACAGATGCAATTTTTTTTACAACTATTTTCTTCCGATTCCCCTGGTTTTATCGGCGCTTCTGTTGAATACACAACCTTCAAGGATTTAATCCCCCATTGTTTCAGTTCTTTTCTCATTACCTTTGCTAAAGGATCAACGGTTGTTTTATAAATATCGGCCACCTGAAATTTTGTCGGATCAAGTTTATTTCCCGCTCCCATACAGCTTATTATAGGTATTCCCCGTTTTTGAGCTTGTACAACCAAATCTACCTTTGCTGTCACGGTGTCAACCGCATCTACTATATAGTCGTAGTCATCTTTTATCAAATAATCGGCTTTTTCCGGCGAATAGAAGCTTTTAAAAACCTCAACTTCCGCCTTCGGGTTAATTTCAAGAATCCTTTCTTTCATTACCTCAACTTTAGCTTTCCCTATAGTTTTTCTTGTTGCGTGTATTTGCCTGTTTATATTAGTCAAACAAATCAAATCATCGTCAACCAGGACAAAGTGTCCCACTCCCGAGCGCACTAATCCTTCGGCCACAAAAGTTCCGACACCACCTATGCCGAATATTGCCACTTTACTGTTTCTAAGCTTATCAAGCCCGTCTTTTCCTATCAGAAGCTCAGTTCTGGAAAACCCATGAAGCATTTAATTACCCTCTCTTAAGGAAATATTCATCCCATTTTATATATTAAGAACTACATGCTTATTCATTAAACAATTACTTATATTATGTTAAACCTCAATAAAAAAATCAACCCTTCGGCTGATTGGCGCGTGAACTGTTCCACTATGCAATTATTAATAATTATCAAGTCAAACTGTAATTAAGCGGCTTACCTGTTGCGATTTACATGATAGCGGGCTTGTGTGTCCGGCATGCCTGGAAAACGATACATACATGGGTTTTTACTTGAATAAATACTTTTTTTTTGAGAAAAATTTTAGTGACAAAGTTGGAAATTTCTTAGCCTAAAATTTTAAGTTTTTTATGCGAACTAACATTGAATATAATTTTGCAATGTAGTAGAATGGTTAAGAAAATGTCAAAATTAAAATAAATCTTTTAAGGGGGACACAAAATGTTCGAAATCTCAACCCAGATGATTCAGGTATTTGCTATTCTTGTTTCATTAGCCTCTCTTGGTTTTGCAGCATGGCTATATACCTGGGTTAAAGCTCAACCTTCATCTAACAAGCGGATTGCTGAAATCGGGGAATATATTCGTCAAGGTGCCAATACATTTTTAAGACGCGAATATCTTGTTTTAGCACGGTTTACAGCTATTGCGGCAGTAATAATATTTATCTTACTTCCACATCCCATATGGGTAGGCAACATCGCAGATAATATTCTGATGGCCGTTTCTTATATTTTCGGTACTGTCTTATCCGCACTTGCAGGTAAGATTGGTATTCAAGTTGCAACAATAGCAAATATCAAATCTGCGGAGGCTGCTCAGAAGGGTATTAAACCTTCATTTATGGCCGGGTTCCGCGGCGGTGCCGTTATGGGAATGGCAGTTGTCGGAACCAGTCTATTAGGTGTTACTGCAGTTTTGATGCTGGTCGGCGATGCTACTTCACTTCTCGGCTTCAGCTTTGGGGCAAGTTCACTTGCATTGTTCGCTAAAGCAGGTGGTGGTATCTTTACTAAAACCGCAGATATCAGTGCTGACTTAGTCGGTAAGGTTGAAATGGGAATCGATGAAGACGATCCCAGAAACCCTGCCGTTATTGCCGATAACGTTGGTGACAATGTTGGTGACGTTGCCGGTATGGGCGCCGATCTCTTTGATTCCAATGTTGCTTCGATGTCTGCTGCCCTTGTTATGGCAACAGCTTTAGGCGGAATAACAGGTATTAATGTTATTATGGTTTTTGCTTACGCTGCCATTGGCCTTTTATCTTCTATTATAGGTGTGGCCACTGCCCGTATCGGTAAGCATGGTGATCCCAACAAAGCACTTAACAGTTCTACCTATGTTACAACTGCTGTCTTCGCACTTCTTACAGCAGCAGCTACTTGGATAATCAAAGATTTTAGATGGGAGATTTGGGGCGCAACGGCAGTCGGCCTTTTGGTTGGTACAATCATAGGTATCGCTACCGACTACTTTACCAATGACAATAAACCCCCTGTTCGGGCAGTTGCGAACGCTGCTAAATCAGGCCCCGCTTTTACCATTCTTTCCGGATTTTCTTATGGATTGCTAAGCAGTCTCCCTGCTTTAATCGGTATAGCGATTTCCGCTTTACTTGCATATAATATCTGCGCTCCCTTAGGCGAAGGCTATGGCATGTTCGGTATTTCCATGGCTGCCCTAGGAATGCTCTCTATTGTAGGAATGATAATATCCAATGATGCTTACGGACCAATTGTCGATAACGCTCGCGGTCTTGCAGAAATGGGCGGTTTTGGTGAGAAAATCATTGCCATAACCGACGAGCTTGATTCAGCAGGAAACACTGTTAAGGCTGTTACCAAAGGGTTCTCGATCAGTGCTGCCGGACTTACTGTTATTGCTCTGTTAGGTGCTTTTATGAGTGAAGTAAATACAGCAGCTGTTGATCTTGGCATTATTGCGGCAGGTCAGACTCTGATTAAGAACTTTGATATTATGAATCCTACCGTTTTCTTCGGTCTGATAGTCGGTGTCGCAATACCCGCCGTATTCTCAGCTATGCTGATGCTGGGAGTTGACAAAAACGCACAAAGAATGGTTGCGGAAATTCACCGTCAATTTGACACCATCCCCGGCCTTAAGGAAGGGCGGGAAGATGCCAAGCCTGATTATGAAAAGTGTATTGACATAGCAACATCCGGAGCTATTAAGGAGCTTATTCCTGCCGGTATAGTAGCAATAATATCAACAGTACTTGTCGGACTTGTCGGCGGTGTTGAAGCAATCGGCGGCTTCTTAACAGGAAACATCGCTTCCGGTCTGTTATTGGCTCTCTTGATGTCAAATGCAGGAGGAACATGGGATAATGCGAAAAAGTATGTTGAGTCAGGAAATTGCGGTGGCAAAGGTTCTGTTGCTCACAAAGCGGCTGTTGTAGGTGACACTGTCGGTGATCCTTTCAAAGATACGGCCGGACCTTCTATCAACACTCAGATAACAGTTGTGTCTCTTGTTTCATCACTCTTATCTGTTATCTTCCTGCAGTTCTCAATATTTTAAGAATATCCATAAAAAGCCCGGGGAAAACACCCGGGCTTTTTTATGTAATAATTATGCTTCCTTTGGCCTTATACACCGCATATAAATCGATAGCAAAAACGCTGAAATATAGCTTGTAATAACTACAACCAGAATCGAAGATATGAGCCTCGGCACTAAGATAACTATAAAAAACTGGCTTGCAAGCTTTTGATCATACATTCGAAGAATGAAGGTATTAAGAATGTTTACGCTAATACCTGCCACTCCATATGAAGGCAGAACCTTTAAATAAAACTGATGGAAAGAGGCATTCGGATACCTTTTACAAATGATATAATCAATTGTCAAAAGAATCAGCCCTATTACCGAAACAGCAATTAATGCTATCTCGACATATGCTTTTTTTTCACCAAAATAATCCAAAAGAAGGGCTATTGGCGAATCGGGGAAAATCCGTAAAATGATCAGATTTGAAAAACCGATGGCCGCCATAATCAGTGTAATCATCCACATGATTTTTCTAAGTCTTTTTGTATCGGTTTTTTTTACAATATTCCATACCAATGCTGCAAGCACTCCACCCAGTATGGCGGTTAATGTGAGAAACGGATTAAAACCACCTTCCGGCTTGTTTAAAAACCCTACAATATCTAAAATACCGGAAGCTGCTCCTCCATACAAAGGGCCGAACAGAATGGCAGGCATTCTCGAGAATACGCCCGCAAAGCTAATGCGCATTCCCGGAGCACCCAGGAAATATACCATTACTGCCAAATTGCGGATAACAAAGGCTAAAGCAATGAACAAGGCTGTTTGTATTATTTTTCGGGTGGTCTGAGATGAATAGAGTTTGATTTCCATAGAACCGTCTCCTTTCTTATCCAACTGTTACCATAAGAAAGAAGAGTAAAAGTAACAGCGGATGCGGTATTTGCACCGCGAACCCTTCAGGCTCTTCGTTCAGAGACTCTACTCCCATTCTCTAACACTTAACGCGCAAATACCTGTTCTGTTTTTTGGACAATTTTTTTACACTATTTAGTAACTTATTATATATCAGTTACACCGGGTTGTCTATAGCTCATTGATAGAATTATAATACTGCATTGAATAAAATTTCATTCAAATTTAATAAGACTATTTGATCTTATGCTTTTTACCAGCATTCTCATAGTTGCATTTATCATGATTTCTAACATAAATATGCTTAATTTTGCTGTTTCCAGAATCTCTTTCATCAATTTCAAAACATTTTAATGTCTTAATTAAAGGGGTCAGCTTTGCAAAACCAAAATTTCTCGAGTCAAAATCAGGACGCTTTTTTTGTATCAGGTTCCCTACATCGGCCAGAAATGCCCATCCGTTTTCGTCGGCTACATCTGAAATTGAGGTGGAAATCAGATTTACCACATCTTCTCCAATTTTGCTTATGGGGCTTGTGTTTACTTTTCTTTCACCTTCTGTCTTTGGTTGCTCCTCTGATTCGACAGGCTGTCTGGAATTTGCATTAATTATCTCCAGATATGTAAACTTATCGCATGCAGCAATAAACGGATTAGGAGTCTTCTTCTCGCCAATGCCAAAAACCTTCATTCCGGCTTCCCTAAGCCGGATAACAAGGCGTGTAAAGTCGCTGTCGCTTGATACGATGCAGAACCCTTCGACCTTTTCATTATATAAAATATCCATAGCGTCAATAATCATAGCCGAATCCGATGAATTTTTACCGGTGGTATAATTGTATTGTTGTATTGGAGTAATGGCATTTTCTAAGAGAACATTTTTCCAACCGTTAAGATTTGGTTTAGTCCAATCACCATAAATACGTTTTATAGTTGGGGTGCCATATTTTGCGATTTCCTCCAATATGCCTTTAACATTGCTGTAAGGAACATTCTCCGCATCAATTAATACGGCAAATCTGAGTTCTGTATTTTCTTTCATAAATATCCTCTCACTTATAATCCTTTTATACTATTTATTATACACTATTATGCTTATTTTTTATCAGTCCATGGTATAGCCCGGTTTTTTTGCCAATTTGTCCGATTTTCCAATGATTTCGGGCAGGTAGACTTTCTCCTTCCACATTTCCCTGGGAACTTCCTCAAACTCTATCGAGATACTCTTCTCATCTGCATTGATTGTGTTTTTAAGCGTCTGTACTAATCCCTCTGCGCAAAGCTGCTTTTGTTCTTCGGTTCTGCCGGGAAATAATTTCACAATAATATGGGGCATAATACTTCCTCCTCTTATTTAGTCCATTATATAATAATCTTATTCCGGCAAGAAACTGTCAACCTTTCCATTAAAGGCCACACTGTTTTTTGCGGCAATAAAATGGTCACCCTCAATAAAGCACAACTTATAAGCGGCATTCCACTGTCCTACTCAATGTAATTCAGCTCTATATCCATAACGTCGCTTAATCCTTAAATTCTTTCGCGCATTGTCTTCATTTATCCCTTCTCCTATTATACAGACTGTGTGAAAACTTTCATAGCATGCAGGTTATAATATTTGATTGTGCAATCCTAATTAAGCGGCGTGGTTGCTGCGATATAAAGCGAAGCATTGATTGCGTAGCGATACCCCTCTGACTCCCTCCTTGCAGAACTACACTTTCACGTCTCTGCTTATATGCATTCTCTTTACGGTTTCCCGTGCAAGGTAGGGCCTCCCCAGTTCCAGATTATACTTTCTTTGCATACCGTTTCCCATACACCGGAGGATTCTTTGATGGTACCCAAGCTCTTCCCATCTTCCATGGCCTTCGCCCCATCCTGCATGGCTCGGCTTCCTCTTGCTCCCTGTCCACAGGGTTAATTGTAACGATGCGGCAGAATTCACTTTATGTTACGGTCTGCACTTTTGCTTGCCTGCTATTACATCAGGCCATCCCGCTTAGTACCCCGTATTACTGCGACGCACCGGGACTTGCTACCCGGCTCCTTGGCGATTACCGGGATCGGACTTTCACCGGCTAGCATAATCTAGCTTACTGGACACACCAGAATGACATATGTCAGCTACAGCCGCTAAA
>JBMNTI010000004.1:0-45245 GCA_050945655.1 Acetivibrionales bacterium
TAATTCATGATCTCTAATTCATGATCTCTAATTCATGATCTCTAATTCATGATCTCTAATTCATGATCTCTAATTCATGATCTCTAATTCATGATCTCTAATTCATAATCTCTAATTTCTGATCTCTGGTTTCTAACCTCTAACCTCCAACCTCTCATTCATTCTAACCTCTAATTACTAACTTCTGTCTTCTAACCTCTATTTTTTAACCTCTTACCTCTTACATCCTGCCTCTGAATGTAAAAGGAGCCAAGCTAACTGCCTGACTCCTTAATATGTAATCAAATATTATTTAGGCTGTGGAGCCTCTACGGGACAAACATTTGCACAAGAACCGCAATCTATGCAAGAATCCTCATCAATTATGTATTTGCCGTCGCCCTCAGATATACAGCTTACCGGACACTCAGATTCACATGCACCACAACTGATGCAATCATCATTTATAAAATATGCCACTGGGTACACCTCCTGATTAAATAAAATAATGTATACATAGTACAAAATTATCCTATACCATTAATTCCATCATGTCAATATTAATACCGGTTTTTTATTATATATTTTCAGTCCTCAAGTATTTTTAATTCCTCAAGCACATGTTCTTCCGGATCGGTTTTATTCTCCGCATCCTTGACAACACGGACATCTTTAACAGAGTATTCCAATATATCGGTATTTTGATCGTCATCTAGCTTAACCCGGACTTTGCCCTTCAATAAATTTACCTGGACAACAATTCCCTGTCCGTGTGGAGTCTGAACAACAGCATCCATTTTAGGAGTCCTTTTAAGCAGATATTCATAGGTATCCTGCTCGTATTTTAGGCAGCACATCAGCCTACCACAAGTTCCTGATATCTTGGACGGATTTAATGATAGAGACTGCTCTTTTGCCATTTTTATTGAAACAGGCTGAAATTCTGCCAAATGGGTGCTACAGCATAAGGATCTTCCGCAAGTTCCAATCGCTCCCACCATCTTTGCCTCATCCCTGACTCCTATCTGGCGAAGCTCGATTCTGGTTCGAAATACCGAAGCCAGATCCTTGACCAGCTCTCTGAAGTCCACACGGCCGTCGGCGGTAAAATAGAATAACACTTTATTATTATCAAAGGTATATTCTACATCTATTAGCTTCATATCAAGCCCGTGCTTCTTAATTTTCTCAAGGCATATGCCGAAGGCATCAACTTCTTTTTTCTTATTTTCTTCAACCTGTTTTAAATCCTCTTCACTTGCTTTTCTAATAACATTCTTCAAAGGTGCTACTACATCTTCATCGATAACTTCGTGATTTTCAACAACCACTGAGCCGCATTCAATTCCCCGGGCTGTTTCCACGATAACCATATCACCTTTATTCAATTGCTGCTCACAAGGATCAAAATAATATATTTTTCCTGCGGTTCTAAAGCGAACACCTACAACATTTATCACTATTAACCATTCCTTTCTTTGGAAGCCCGGCATTTGAACATCTGCAGAACTACGCATATATGCCGGAAAAGCGCAAAACCTGTTCAAATGATCTATTCAAGCTTTTTTTCAGGGGAAGCGCTATTAAATTACAACAGCGTTATCATATCAACTGCAAGCTGATAGTTCATATTACGCTTCATATTGCTTCGTACCTTCTCGATTCTGGAGATTCTCTCCGTGATATCAATGATACTATGCATGTTTGCGTACTTTAATATATTATCCTTTTTGTCCGAATTAATCAACCCGCTATCTATAGAACAGCGTACTAAGAGTGCGTCCCGGTATAACGATTCCAGTATTTCAAGGCATATATTGAAAGCATTTTTGTTCCTGGAAAGATATTGATTAAAGCTTAATCTTGACCCGGTATCCTCTTCAAACACAAAGCTTAATGTTATTTCCCTGTTCACTTCAAAGTTTTTATCTGCCATAAGTTGGATAGCTTTTCCCGGAATGCCCCGGCAAAGAGAAAGAAGATGCTCCTTATCATTTATATTAATACCGTTTTTTTGAAGTATAAGCTTCATCTCATTTATAGAGTAAGGTTTTAAATTCATTCTGATAATTCTGGATCTTATTGTTGATAAAAGTGCTTCATAATTAGCAGTAGTAAGAATAATTTTCGCATATGCCGGCGGTTCCTCTAATTTCCTTAGAAGACAGTTTTGAGCTTGATTGGTCATTCTGTCCGCATCTTCTATAATATAAACCTTTCGTCCCTGAAGCGGGCGGATACCAATATTATTAATAAGCTCTCTAATCTGTTTTATTACAATATTACGGGTTTCACTGCGTATAACGAATAAATTTGGATTAATGCCTTCATCGAAGCTTTTACATGCTCTGCAATGTCCGCATGGAAGTAC
This sequence comes from Acetivibrionales bacterium, assembly GCA_050945655.1. GTDB lineage: Bacteria > Bacillota > Clostridia > DSM-8532 > DSM-8532 > DTU059. The sequence continues at coordinate 2,351 of JBMNTI010000004.1, forward strand.
CTTATCTTTTTTTGAGCAAAGTAAAGCTTTGGCAATAAAACTGGCAAGAGTTTTTTTCCCTATACCAGTTTCTCCTGTTAACACAAAAGCATGACCTAATGTGTCATGCTTGATGCAGTTTCTGAAACTATCAACAATATCAGTCTGACCTATATAATCCATCTTTTGCCTCCTGTGTAATGCTAGAGAACAAGATCCAATATTAGTCCCCTTATATCTTCAATGCGTCCTAATATAGCAAGATTATCCCTTTCTGAATTAAGAACTTCTCTTGTAAGCTGCTCAAGCTTATCATTAATAATTTTTATGGTTGAAAAAACTCTGTGTCTTCCCCTTCTGTCCAAAAAGCTATCCTTTGAAAAACGGGATGAACCTCTGACAGCTTCTTCTAAAAATTCCATGACCAGCCTCTTATATGCTTTTAGTTCCGATACGTCAATATGTGATGCCAGACGCTTTCCTTGCTTTTCAATTTCCAGGGCTTTTCTTTTTAACTCCTCATCCTGGTTCTCAGAAAACTGACGATCCATGTGAGAGCTAAACTGTACTCCATTTTTATCATTGACTTTTTTAATATCTCTGTCAACACGTCCGGATAAGCTTTGCGGCTTTCTTCCCGAACTTCCGTCAATTTTCAAAGCCATAAGATCAAACCTCCGTTCTATTTTATCGCTTTTGTGACAATAGAAAAGATGTCCTTATGGATGTCGGCTATGTCTCTTATTTTCCCGTCCCTTACGCAATCAACATGATTCCAGTTATATTCTTTGGCAATACCGCATGCATTTTTATATGATTCGAATAAGTGCTCCTGATTGTTTTCATGAATATCCTTTTTTCTTTGCCCCGTAATCTTATTTTTTCTGTTTTTCATAAGATTCCGGGCATATTCCGGAGGCATATCAAGAAAAACCACACAATCCGGCACCGGTATCCCCAGTTTAATAAATTCCAGATCCCACAACCATTCCAAAAATGATTTTTTCTTATCGGCATCTTGTATCTTTGAAGCCTGATGTATCATATTTGACATAGTATAACGATCGCTTATCACTATGCCTCCATTGTCATAAAAATCTTTCCATAAGGTTTTGTAGGAAGCAAAGCGGTCTATAGCAAAAAAAATCGATGAAGCATACGGGTTTACATCCTCCGGTTTATTGCCGAAATCCCCATTAAGGTACATTTTTACCAATGCGGAGGACTCACTGTTATAGTTAGGGAACTCGACCTTTATTACTTTTTTTTTCTCGTTTAGTAAACGCTCGTAAAGCATTTTGGTATGTGTAGCTTTTCCGCTGGAATCAACACCTTCTATAATAATAAGCTTACCTTTCAAAGTATCTCCTCCTGATTAATTAACCTTAATGTGCCTTCAATACTTTTATCTTTTTATCATTGATTCCATGTACCGGGCATTTTTTCCTTATAAGTATATTAACATAATCAGCTATTTCTTTGGTAATTATTTCTCCGGGGATAATCAAAGGTATTCCCGGTGGATATGGAGTAATATATGCACCGCTTACTTTCCCGACCGCTTTATTTATGGGTATTTCTTCGCCATTACCGAACAAAGCCTGTCTTAACGGCACAACGCGTTGGGATGTACTGCAAGGCCAAAGTGGCAACTCCCGTTCTGCTGCACCGCCACAGAATTCTTCTGAAATCAATTTTAGTGCCTCTAATAGTTTATCAAAATCATAAGGACTATGGAAGGGTGTAGCAATCAATACTATATTACTAAGATCAGCCATTTCGGCAACAATGCCAAATCGGGTTCTTAATATTCTCTCCGCCTCAAACCCGCTTAATTTGGTAGATTCAAAGCATAAAACAATGCGGGAAAAATCTGTTTCAAAATTTCTGTAATCACAGGCTGCTCTTTTGATACATGTATGTTTATCTAGCGCCGTATTAAAGTTTTCAATAATATGTTTCAGATCCCTATAGATTTCCCTTCCCTTATTTTCCATTATATTTCGGGCTATGTCAATGGATGACATTAACAAATAGGACGGGCTTGTAGTCTGAACCATTGATACTGTTTTTTCGATAATGTTTCTTTCAACAAGGCCATTGTTGATCCCGTGAATAATAGCAGACTGAGTCAATGCCGGTAATGTCTTATGAAGACTTTGCACACAAAGATCGGCTCCCAATGCTATTGCCGGTTTCGGAAATTCTTCATAAAAGCAGAAATGTGCGCCATGGGCTTCGTCAACCAACAGTGGAATTTTCTTTAACTTTGCTAACTTTGCTATATCATCCAGTGGAGCAGCGGTTCCATAATAACCCGGCCTGGTTATCAATATGGCTTGTGCATCAGGATTTGCTTCTATAGTCTTTGCCAGGTCTTTGGCAGTAACCCCGAGTGGTATGCCGGATTTTTTATCAATTCTGGGAAACAGGAAGATAGGCTCACCGTTTATTTGAGCCAGTGTATTGAGAACTGAAACATGAGAGTCTCGGCCGAGGATAAGCTTTCCTCCGGGTTTAACCGTTGCCTGAATCATAGCCTGAATACCTGAAGTAGAACCATTGACCAAAAATAATGAATAGTCGGCGCCAAAGCATGCAGCCGCACGTTCCTGTGCTTCCATAATAACGCCGTGAGGCTCATGCAGACAATCCGATCCCGGAATTTCGGTGATATCAAGACTGCCTGCAATTGTCATCTCCCCGATAAGGCCTCTGCCAAGAAGATGTCCCGGCATGTGAAAAGGCAAAGGATTTTTTTCGCTATAAGCTTTCAGCATCTCATAAATTGGAGTTTTATCGGCATGTCCCATATTATTCGACCAAAATCTGTGTGAAAATATCATTGTATTTCACTTTATAATCTCCAAGATCAATATAAACATCGCTTTTTTCTATAATATCTTCATCAGGCCAATATGCCGGCAATTCGAATATTTCAGGGTAATTCTCCCGCATTCTTTTTAAGGCCTCGGTATTAGGTGAGGTATATCCCATTGCTTCGGAATTCCTAAATGCTATATCAGGATCCAGCATAAAATTAATAAATAACTCAGCTTCCTTTTTATATTTACTGCTGGCCGGTATAACCATTGCATCGTACCAGAGGTTTGTCCCTTCCTTCGGAACGCCGAATTTAATATTTTCAAACCCTTCCCAATACAAATCCATCGCGTCGCCGGAATAGGTAACACCCATAGCGGCATCTCCGTTAGCGATCAGGTCTCTGATTTCGTCACCGTAGTAGCCGTTTACAAGGGGTCTTTGTTCCAGCAAAAGCTGTTTAGCCTCGGCAAGCTCATTGTCATTGGTACTGTTCATAGAATATCCGAGCTTTTTGAGTGCTACGCCCATCGTATCCCTGACATCCTTTTTCATAAGAATTTGGCCTTTATATTTCTCATTCCAAAGAATTTCCCAGCTGTCAACCGGGTCATCAACCATGTCGGTATTGTACAGGATTCCTATAGTTCCCCAAAAGTAAGGTACCGAATACTTGTTCTCAGGATCATAATCCGGATTTTTTAATCTCTCATCAATATATTTATAATTAGGGATATTATTATAATCAATTTCCAGCAGCATATTTCGTTTGATCATTTCGGAAATCGCATAATCTGATGGAAAAACTACATCATAACTGCTGCCTCCGGCTTCCATTTTAGCAAGGAGTTCTTCATTTGTTACATAATTTTTATAGTTAACCTTGATTCCTGTTTGTTTCTCAAACTCATCAATTAGAGTCTCGTCCATGTATTCACCCCAATTAAAGACGTTGATCACTACTCCTGAACCACATCCGGCAAGGGGCATTGTCGAGATAAGAATCATTGCTAAAACTGCAAATAAAAGTACAATCTTTTTCATATGATAATATCCTCTCCTCTTTCATTCTTTTTGTTTATTATCAGCATCAGGATAAGAACAACCAGGAACATTAAAGTACTTAAAGCATTTATTGTGGGTTTTACACCCCTCTTAGCCATTGAGTAAATGAGTATCGATAGATTTGTCGCCGATGTGCCGGCCGTAAAAAAGCTTATGACAAAATCATCTATTGACAATGTAAAAGCTATAAGAGCACCGCTTACGATACCGGGCATAATCTCAGGGATAATAACCTTTCTCATGGCATAAGCCGGAGTTGCGCCCAAATCCAGCGCCGCTTCGGCCGTATGCTTATTAAGCTGCCTGAGCTTCGGCAATACTGCCAATATGACATATGGAATACTGAACACAATATGCGCTATAAGCATTGTAAAAAATCCAAGCTCAACACGGATTGAAATAAACAGGGTCATAAGGGCAACGCCCGTAACAATATCCGGGTTTAACACCGGCAGGTTATTCAGATTCAGCACAATTGTCCGCCCTAATTTAGTCATGTTATTAATGCCAAGGGCGGCAAATGTTCCCACTACCGTCGATATCAAAGTGGAGAGTACGGCTATAAGTATTGTAAAATAGAGAGCTTCACGGATTTGCCTGTCCTTGAAAAGCTCAACATACCAGTCAAGGGTAAAGCCGCCCCAATGTCCCCGGGATTTGGACTGGTTAAATGAAAAAACTATCAGTACAATAATTGGCGCGTAGAGGAAAAGGTAAATTATGCCCATGTAGATTCTTTTTATGGCTTTTTTCATTAAATTTTCCTCCCCTCTTCCTCAGGCCTTTTATCAATACGTGACATTATTGCCATTGAAATAAGAATCACCATCATCAAGATTATTGACAGGGATGATCCAAAATGCCAGTTACGGGACGACAAAAACTGCTGCTCTATTAAATCCCCTATCAGAGGGGTCTTACCGCCTCCTAAAAGACCTGATATTACAAAGGTACTCACTGCCGGTAAAAAAACCATTGTAATCCCTGATACAATACCCGGTATACTCAATGGTAGGATAATCCTTAAAAAAGTCACAACACTATTGCCCCCAAGATCACTGGAAGCTTCCAAAACATGTTTATCGATCTTGCTCAATACGGTATAAACAGGCAACACCATAAAAGGCAGGAAATTATATACCATACCAAGAAGAACCGCCCCTTTTCCCGGCATTATTTCAAGCCTGGGCAAGCCCAACCATAATAATATTCTGTTAATCAACCCGTTAGGTGAAAGAAGAGACATCCAGGCATATGTTCTTAGTAAAAAATTCATCCAGATAGGAACCAAAAACAACATCAATAATAAGTTTCTATATTTTATATCGGCATTGGCAATAATCATTGCAACCGGATAGCCGATAATGAGACAAATCAGAGTTGAAATTCCTGCCAAAAGGAACGAGTTCCCAATTACTTTAATGTATATAGGTTCAAGAACCTTTTTGTAGCTGTTAAGTGAATACTTCAAATCACTAATGCTGTGAATATCACCCTCCGTAATGCTGTAAAAAAGAATCAAAAACAATGGAACGACAATAAAAATAGCCATCCATACCACATAGGGATATGCTATTCTTCCTCTTCCTCTTCTCTGCATGGCATATCACCCCTTTTCATTACCTGTATATCAGCCGGCTGTACGTTCATACCTACAACACTGCCCTCAGGAAACATCATTGTACGTTGAACCAAATATTGCCTGGTATCGGATTCGATTATCATTTCATAATGGACTCCTTTAAAAACGACTGATGTAACCGTACCTTTTATCATTCCCTCATCGGGGTTAACTACTATACGAATGTCTTCGGGTCTTATTACTATATCAACAGGTTCATTAGGCGCAAAGCCTTTATCAACACAATCCAGAACAAGGCCGTCAAAGGATACTTTATAATCCTCCGGCATTATGCCTTCAATTATATTGCTCTCGCCAATAAAGTCGGCTACAAATCTGTTGGTTGGCTCATTGTATATATCCTGGGGAGTTCCAACCTGCTGAATTACCCCTTTATTCATTACAACAATAGTGTCGGACATGGTAAGGGCTTCTTCCTGATCATGGGTAACATAAATAAACGTAATCCCCACGCTTCTCTGCATATTTAACAGTTCTATCTGCATCTCTTTTCTTAGCTTTAAGTCAAGGGCACCCAGAGGCTCGTCCAAAAGAAGAACTTTTGGTTCATTTACTAATGCTCTTGCAATCGCAACACGTTGCTGCTGGCCACCACTTAAAGAATCGACATAGCGCTTTTCAAATCCCTCCAGCTCAACCATTTTAAGCATCTTTTTAACTCTTCTGTCGATTTCACTTTTGGCGACTTTCTTTACACGCAGACCAAATGCAATATTTTCGTAAACATTCATATGCGTAAATAGCGCATAGCGCTGAAAAACCGTATTTACATTTCTTTTATAAGCAGGAACATCGTTCAATAGCTTGCCTTCAAAAAGAATCTGCCCCTCATCCGGATCTTCAAATCCGCCTATCATACGAAGAGTTGTTGTTTTGCCACAACCGCTTGGTCCAAGAAACGTTACAAATTCATTCTCTTTAATGGTCAGATTTATGTTGTCTACTGCAGTCATTCCATTATAGCGTTTTGTAAGATTTTTTAGTTCGATCAAAGTTTTACTCATTTTTTATTCCCCTAATATTTAAAAGCTCGGTGGCGTAGATATCCACAATATTTTTGCAACGGTTTTCCCTGCATTTTTCATAACATGGCTTCTATTCGGCTTAAACATAAAGCAATCACCTTTTTTAAGTCGGAACCGCTCTTTCCCAAAATATAAATACAAGCTTCCGCATAGTACCATACCGAATTCCTCTCCCGGGTGGGGCTGATCCTCCTCAAAGGAACAATTGGGTTTGATCTCAACAATGATTGGTTCCATTTGGCGTTTTTTTGCATTAGGTACTATCCAATTGATAGCATAGCTATTATCGGCAGCTTCTTTCACAAAATAGTTGGATTCCGTAAAAACGATCTGCTCATCGATTACCTCTTCTCCAAAGAATTTTTGAAGACTTGTTCCAAGACATTCAAGTATGTCTTCCAAAGTTGATATCGATGGTGAAGTGAGATCTCTTTCAAGCTGCGAAATATAACCTTTGGTAAGCTCACAGCGATCGGCAATTTCTTCCTGGGTCATGCCGCTTTCTAATCTGAGTCTCTTGATTTTATTACCTATTTGCATGAAATCCCCCTGCAATTAAATATTTTTAACTCTGTTATAACATGTACTTATTATTATAATGTTTAATAGAATTAAACAAACTGATATATTTACATTACAAAAAGTTTAATTTTACTAAACAACATTAGATATTATTACACCATTTGTCTCAATTGTCAATTATAAAAATTGAAATTTTTATTGTGATTTTTTATTATAAAAAGAAAACTTTCAGCTTCACCCTATTACTGCATAGACCCGACTAATAAAAAAAATCAGCCATGCAGCTGATTCTTTTAATATATTCATTTTTGCTATTTTTCATCAATGGAACCAAATTTCTTGAAAGGCAATACTCTTAAGATTGCTTTTCCCTCGACCCAAGACCGGTCGATAACCCCGAAGTTCCTGCTGTCCAGGCTTTTACCTCTGTTATCGCCAAGCACAAATAATTCATTAGGCTGAATCACAATCTTCCCCATAGCCCCGTTTAGAACCGTATTAGTAAAAGAATCCACCCTGGCATATTTTTCCTCTTGGGGTATTCCATTTACATAAAGTACATTGTCAATAATCTCGACAGTATCGCCCGGAATTCCTATTACTCTCTTTATCAGCCTGTTACTTCTGTACTCTTTATTGAGTTTTTTCGTAATATCGCTTAAATATATGGATGCCCTTCCAATAAAACCGTTTATAGGTTCATCTCTTAAGAATATTATTATGTCACCTCTTTCGGGCTCACTGAAACTATAAGAAAGTTTACTCATAATCAGTTTATCCCCTGGCTCCAGGGTTTCCATCATTGATTCCATGTTTACCTCTGTAAGCGCAAACAACTCACTTTGTATTAGTGAAGCTATAAAAAAAGCCGCAATAATAAGCAGTACCCACTCGGATATTTCTCTTAATATACTTTTATTTGTCTTTTTCAAGTGTATAGACATCTCCTTTTTTACAGGGATACTTTCAGCACCCCGTCTATCTCGTTTATTTTAGCTGATATTACAGCTAAATCCAAGTTATTTTCTTTAGTTTCAAATTGAAATAAAATCTTTTGTCTGTTTGATTTAGGAATATCATACATATCGATGCTCTTTATATCAAAGTCTAATCCTATGAGTAAATTGTTCAGGGGAATCATAACCTGTTTATCTTTTTCCCCCTCAACTTCAACCATCTTATATTTAACACCCTTTGCAAGCTTATGTTCAAGATTTTTCAGGTACATAAGTATAGTCCAGATAAGTAAAGTAACAAGTACGGCTCCGGTATAGAACCCGATACCGCAAGCCAGGCCAACGCATGCTACCACCCAGATACTTGCAGCAGTAGTAATCCCTTTAACAGATACGCCATGTCGTATTATTGTACCGGCACCCAGAAAGCCTATGCCACTTACTACCTGGCCTCCGATGCGCGTTGGATCAATATTTAACTTACCCGAATAAGCAATAATTGAAAAATCAGCTATAAGCATTACCAGGCATGAACCTAAACAAACAAGGATATGTGTTCTGAAACCGGCCGGCTTATTCCGGGACTGCTCGCGCTCAAAGCCTATTATTCCGCCTAATACACATGACAAAAGAATACGAGTCAGGATAGTAATCAAAAATTTAGAATCTAATTGGAAGATACACCAATCCATAAAGTCACCCCCTTATTTCATAAATATTTTGCACTCCTGCTTTTTATGAGCATTAAGCTGTGATTACGTGTTTCAACCGTATTTTTATGTAAAAGAGCTCCTTTCTTTAGTATGATGTTTATTGTGCTGTCGGCGCAAAAGACGATACATTTGTCCAAGTCCTCGTAGGCAACCTTTCTCATAATTTCAACACCTTCAAATGATCTTAATGGCTCAATGTAATCTGCCACATATATAATTTTTTCTAATATGCTCATACCTGCCTTACCGGTTGTGTGCCACCTTATTGCTCCAAGGATTTCTTTATCGGTAACTCCATAAACGACTTTTGCCAGGTTTTCGCCTATAATGCCGTGAAGCAGCTTCGGCTGAAGGATTTCAACTTCATCAGCCTCATAATCTATAGTTTTAACATATTCCCTTGCTTCGTTGCCTTTGTAATTCTTACCGCAATCGTGGAGTATTCCCGCCAGCCTGGCTTTATAAGTATCAATTTCATAATGCTTTGCCAGAGACTCGGCAATTCTCATAACATTAACTGAGTGATTAAATCTGTATGAATCTAAGACATTCTTCAGTTTATTAATAATACTGTTAATATCCATATTTTCCCCCGATATCAGGAATTACTGTATAGTCTTTTATCAAATATATAGCTTTCCACCTCAGGCGGCACCATATATTTGATAGATAACCCCATCCTGACTCTTCTTCTTATTTCGGTAGAAGAATAATCCATAGCTTTTCCCGAGTATCTGAGAATATTTGCACCAAATTGCTTTTTATACTTATTAATATAGTTTTCCAATACATCTTCCGCAGTGTCCGGTCTGGATGCTACAATAATTGACGCCAGTTTAAAAATTGTACTGAAATCCCTCCATTCCTCAAATTGTATCAAAGAATCTGCTCCCACAATGAGAGCAATACTTTGTGCATCCTTTAAGTTTTGCTTCCAGGCTTTTAGAGTGTCAACGGTATATGATGAGCCTTCTCGTCTCATTTCTATATCGCTGGCCTCAAAAAAAGGATTATCCCTGATAGCAATATCTACCATACGTAATCTGTCATACGCTTCCGTCATTTTGGTATTGCTCTTATGAGGTGGAATTTTTGCGGGAATAAATATGACTTTTTTTAAGGCAAATTCTTCCCGTATACCTTCACACATAAGAAGATGACCATAATGTATAGGATTAAAGGTACCTCCCATAATACCCAGCACAAAAAACACCTCGTTATTATAACCAGCTTTTGGTATATATTTTTGAACCAAAGGGAACCAATGATAGTTTTGCCAGTTTAAAATGCTGTTTCCCAAAAGGTAAACCAATTATTGTTATGCTTAATAATAACCCGACCAACAGGTGATATACACATAATTCCCAGCCAAGAATAATTATCCATATAACATTCCCAAACAGTCGGCCAATTCCGAAGCCTTTGATTTCCACGTCACGTCCGAAGGGATATAGTATAAATGCCGCAATTTTAAAGCATTGGATTCCAAAAGGTATTCCGATAAAAGTAATACAACAGATGAGTCCGGCAATAAACCAGAGAATCGCAGCAATAAATCCGCCAAATATTATCCAAATAATATTACCGAGCAAGTGCATTATATTGCCCCCTCAAACAAAACAATAACAAATTAACCGTACATGAACGAATAAATGCCTATCCGTGGCAATACAGGACAGGCATTTAACACAGAAGCACTTTAGGTTTATTTCACCTCAAAGCCTGCATCTTCAATTGTTCCCCTTATTATTTCCGTGCTTATTCTTTCTTCATCATATTCAACTGCAACACGCTTTGCATTTATGTCAACAATGACCTCGGCAATCCCGTTCAGCATAGTAAGGGAATTTTTAATTGTTTCTGCGGATTCGTCACTTGTTATCCCTTCGACATAAAATGCAATATTCTGTTCAGCCATTAAATCACCTCACAAAGTAGCCAAGAAAAATTATATAATATTGTTGAATTTATGTCCAATACTAAATATTAAATATTAACTTTTAATTTCTTCTCCTAATCTATATTAAGCGGTATAATGACCGCATGAATGTCACATCCCCAATGATAATAAGTATCATAGCTCCTTCAAGCGCATAAGAAGGTTTGAAAAGTAATCGGGTAGTGGGGCTTCAAAAACCATTTCATTTCCGCTTGCAGGGTGTTGTAATTTCAAAAATCGGGCATGTAAGGCCTGCCCTTCCGTATCCATTAATTTGCATGCTTTTCCGTATATAAGATCTCCTGTAACAGGATGACCTAAAGAAGCCATGTGTACACGTATCTGATGAGTCCTTCCGGTTTCCAGATTCAGTTGGATATGCGTATAGCCCTTATATCTTTCAATTACTTTATAATGTGTGACAGCCGGTCTGCCGTTTTTTGTGTTTACAGCCATTTTCTTTCGATTAGTAGGATGTCTGCCTATAGGCGCCGAAATTTTCCCGGCATCATCTTTTACTTTTCCGTCAACAACAGCCTCATAGGTTCTTTGAATCTGGTGTCGCTTCAGTTGAGATGATAGTTTTAAATGTGCATTATTGTTCTTTGCTGCCACAAGCAAGCCGGTGGTATCTTTATCGATTCTGTGAACTATTCCGGGCCTTATTATCCCGTTTATATCCGACAAGGAAGCCCTGCAATGGTATAATAACGCATTAACCAATGTGCCTTCCCAATTTCCGGCCGCAGGATGTACAACTAAATCCTTAGGCTTATTTACAACTATTATGTCATTGTCCTCATAAATAATATCTAATGGGATATCCTGCGGACTTACAGACGGGGTGCTCGGCTCAGGTATCTTTATTTCGACTCTCATGCCGCTTCTAATTTTATAGCCGCTTTTTACTATGGCTCCGTCGACCATCACCAGACCCTGGCCTATTAGCTTTTGAATAAAGCTCCTGGTTATTGATTCGGATTCCAATTGAGAGGCTAAAAAGGCATCAAGCCTTTTTCCTTCATCCGATTCATTAATAACAAAGGTTTCGATTCTGCCGCTCATTGAGTCACCTCAGGAGGATTGTGTTTCTGGTTAATACTTGCAGGCTCTTTATATATAAAAAGTACATAAACAAAAAGCAGAAACACTCCAATATTAACCCATATATCGGCAAGATTAAAAATAGGGAAATCGTATCCAAAGGGATAAAAATCAAGAAAATCAATTACAAACCCCCTGAAAAGCCTGTCAATAAAGTTCCCTACTGCCCCTGATATAAGAAATGCCAGCGCAAAGCGCAATACAATATTATTGTTATTAACAAAGTACCAAATCATTATGCCAACGGCTGCAATAGTTAGCAGGACAAATCCCCACCTGAAATTCTGTAAAATCCCGAAAGCTGCTCCTCTATTCTCCAGGTATGTCAGATAGAAAAAATCCTTAATGACCACAAAACCATCATACTGTAATTTATTTGTATAGAAATACCATTTTGTTAGCTGGTCAAATCCGGTTAATGCTATAATTAATGCAATCCAAAGCATCTTTTCGCTCCATTCATATCTTATTTATTCAACGGTGACTCCCGTGAAATAATGCTTCAATATCTGATCATAAGTATAACCGTTCCGGGCAAATCCTTTTGCCCCTTCCTGACTCATTCCGATGGCATGGCCCCATCCTTTTCCGGTTAAAACAAATGTTCCGTCGGCAACTTCTCCGGTTATCATTGCAGAATTATCAGCACCCAAAACTTTAAGCGGCTCTTTCTCGGACAAAACATCACCTGTTCCGGAAGATGTTACTGCTTTGCTACCGTATATGTTTAAAGTAGACATTCCGTCTACAGAAACAACCGATACTGTGCTCGACTGATTTCCGGAGCCTGACGAGCTTATTGTGAACATGCGGCTTGGAAGATAACCTCCGTTCTCTCCAAGTATTATGCGTATATCCTCGTGGCTATAAGTTATTGACCCTTCTGTTCCCACTATTCTGAGCTTATTAACCCGACCTGCGGGCGTATATTCATCGATGACCATTGTTAATATGTCTCCGATTTCCACATCGCTCAAAAACAGCTTCATCTTAATATCTTCGGCGGTAAAAGTACGTGACCAGTGATAATTATATGAGTTTTCCGCTTCGTATGGGTCGGGAACACTTTTCAGGTATGGTACATCCGATCCCCAAACATAAATGTTATCCTCGGTCATTCCACCGCTTGAGCTGAAATAATGCATTGATGCCAGATTGCCGTTATACAACACTTTTTTACCCTTTGTTTCATCAACGGCTTGATTTGTAGAAGCCTTTTCATCGCCATATCCTCCGTAAACCTGGGAAGCAACGGTATTTACTACATCAAAATCCCATTTTTTATAGCTTCCCATCGATCTGTATGCAAAGGTTCTTGCAGCAACCGCCTGAGCTTTTAATGCCTCCATTGGAGCATATGACTCAATCTCTCTGGGAACAACTCCATATAGATATTGCTCTATATTTACAATATTTATAACAGTCATATCGCTGTTGGAAAAACGTCTGAATTCAATTTCTCCACGATATTGTTTACTGTTTACCGAAATCAGCTTAGGGTTATTGGCGCTGTTTGGCCGGGCAGTCAGTTTTACTTCCGTATCTCCAAAAACAAGAAGTGGTTCAAAACTGCTATTGTACACAATTATTCTTGGCCCAGATTTATCAATTACCTTCAAGCCGGTATCACCCAACTTGGCAGTCAGATTTGGTAAATCTTTTGCAGCTTTGTCAGGATCGGAATAAAACCCGGTCCAAACCGACCAGCCATCTTCAAAAACCGGGTATGATATGACCCCGTTAGCTTTGTATTCATTGCACAATTTTTGTGCAGAAGCCAAATCCGCCACCTTATTTCCAATCTGAACATGAAAGGGACCATATGTCTCGCCCTCAAATGGGATACCCTCATTTGGATTATACTCCGAAACTACTCCAGACGAGGATTTTATAAAGTGTGCGTCTTTCCTGAATATTGACTGAGCACCGCCTTTTTCGGTCAAAAGAACAATAAATTGATTATCCTTATAATAACCTATTTCAAGGCCGGATTTGGTCGTTAATGCGACACTTGATGCCGAAGCACTTCCAAAATAGAGCCCTACTCTTATTGTTTCAGGATATGTTTTTGCAAAAGCTCCGCTATTTGAAAAAGATAAAAAAAGAAAGCATAAAACATTTATCACTACAAAATAAAGCCATGACTTCTTCGGCATAAGCATACCTCACAATATTTTTTCTTTAGTAGCCCCGCAAAATGCAGATTCAATATTCTTCTTTTATTATACCTATTATGACAGACTATGTACAGAATTCAAATATAAACATTACAAATTAGAAATATTTCTGAAATATACACTTAATAAAGCAAATTCCACCTTCCAAGATGTCTGTTATTAAGGCATAATCAAAATCGGGCGTTGCAAACCGGCTCTATTTAAATACTTTCCCCGGATTTAGAATTTCTTTCGGATCAAATGCAAGTTTTATAGCCTTCATAAGGTTAATCTGGATTTCACCAATAGATTTTGACAGGTAATCCCGTTTAGCATAGCCAATACCATGTTCCCCGGAAACCATACCATTAAGCTCATTTGCTTTTGCATACAGAATATCAAAAGCTTTTTGAAAGATTTCTTCCCATTTCGAATCATCCAACTCATCACGGCAGATATATATATGAAGGTTTCCATCACCTGCATGTCCAAAGCAGGGAATTCTAACATTAATCGTCCTGGCAAGTTCATGGGTAAACAATATGAATTCAGCCACTTTATTTCTTGGCACAACAACATCGCATTCATCCATTTCAGTTGTCGAGGCCTTAATTGCTTCCAAAAAAGCACCCCTGGCTCCCCAAACTGATGTTTTTCTCTCCTCGGTATCAACAATAAAAACATCCAGCGCTCCGTTGTTCAGGCATAAATCCGCTGCCGATTCATATTCTTCTTCAACTTGCTTAGCACCCCCATCGAACGTTAACAAAAGGTAAGCAGGACTGTCTTTATCCGGGAAACGTTTGCCAAGGTAATCTTCTGAAAACAATATGGTTTCACGTTCCATAAACTCAATCGCAGTAGGATTTGATTTGGACATAATTATTTTTGGAACAGTTTCAATTGCGCTCTTTATATCATTAAAAGGTACAAGTAAACTTATTGTTTTCTGTGGCATTGGAATCAAACGCAAAATAGCCTTAGTTATTATGCAAAGCGTCCCTTCGGATCCAATTATCAAATCAATAAGCGAGTATCCTGAACTATTTTTTACAGTTTTCCCTCCAAGCTCCATTGTATCTCCGTTAGGGAGCACAACTGTCAATCCCATAACATAATCTCTGGTGACACCATATTTGACAGCCCTCATCCCACCGGCATTGGTACTTATATTCCCGCCTATTGTAGCAGATTTTTCACCTGGATCAGGCGGATAAAGAAAGCCATTTTCTTCAACATACTTTGACAGATCCATCAATAATACGCCCGGTTCAACTGTGATTGTCATATTTTCGAAATCAAATTCTATAATACGATTCATAAGGGTGGTTTCAATCATGATTCCACCGTGAATAGCAACAGCTCCGCCAACCAATCCTGTACCAGAGCCCCTGGTTACAACGGGAATATTATGTTCATAAGCATACTTCATTATTTTTACAACTTCTTCATGACTTGTTACCTTAATTAATATTTCAGGGTAATTTTTAACACTGCTTAATTCGTCATGAGAGTAATCCTCACCAATTTGGGAACCTACAAACAGATTTTGGGAAGGTATAATACTCTTAAAATAAGATATATCTTCGTCAGATATCTTTTTATATTTACTCATGGATGGCCCTCCTTGACTGAATTAGATGTATAACTTGAGGTAGTACTTCGTACATATCCCCGATTAACCCCAGATGTGCAATATCAAAAATAGAAGCCTTGTGATTCTGATTTATTGCAACAATAAAGTCTGAGCTTTTCATTCCAGCCGCAAACTGTACCGAACCGGATAAACCGGCGCAAATTATTAGTTTTGGCTTTACTGTCCTTCCGCTAAGTCCGATCTGCAAACGCGGATCAAACCAGCAAGCCTCGATTAGCGGGCGTGTACACGCTATCTGGGCACCGATCAGTTCTGCAAGCTCTTCGATCATTTCAAGATCTTTTTTACTTTTGAATCCCCTTCCGACCGCTATAATTATTTCAGCTTCAGAAATATCTATTTGCTTGGGTTTATGTACCTTCTCAATTACACCTATTGCGGATTTAAGCTTATCCGGTGAAATAGTCATATTTGTTATCCTTCCACTGGGATTCTTTTGAATCTTTGGCTCCGAAAACACTTTATAACGCACGGTACAAAACTGCGGTCTATTATTCTGTGTGACAATTTGAGCCATAATATTTCCGCCAAAAGCCGGGCGAATTTGAACAAGATCCGTGTTTGCCCTCATCTCCAATGCTGTACAGTCTGCAGTAAGTCCTGTCCTGAAATGAGCAGCTACCCGAGGAGCAAGTGAACGACCCACATTAGTAGCTCCAACAAGTATAGATGATGGTCTAACCATTTCTATAAAATGTTCAAATGCAGCTGCATAAGGTTCAATTAAGAAATTTTCAAGTTGAGGATAATCATATGTAAATACTTCATCGACCCCATAATATAGAATTTTTTCGGCTGCATCAGAAAGATTATGACCAATACAAATTGCATAAACAGGATGATTAATTACCCTTGCCAGTTCTTTGGCTTTGCCTATTAATTCAAAGCTTACGGGATGAATTTTTCCTTCTGTGCAATCAATAAAAACAGCTATACCTTTCCATAAAGATTTGTCTATCGTTTTATCCTCTGTTTCTACCATTTCAATAGCTCCGGAGATACCTTTTTTTGTACAAATCCCGCACATCCTGCATGCAGCATTTATGCTAATAATACCATCGTTTTCCTCAATAGCACTAAATGGACAAACCTTTATTAACTGTTCGTAATTACTGGAATCAATTCTTTCATGATGAACAATAAGCTTTTTCATTGTATAATCCCGCCCTTTAGATTAATTTGTAACTATCAAGTAAATTGAATAATTCGATTGCAAGCCTGGAACCAGAACCCTCCACAATGTGCTTTTCAGCATTTGTTTCTGGCGGAAAAATACGTTCAACCATTGTGGGAGAGCCATTAAGGCCATAATTCATCGGGTTTTTATCATTAAAATCATCCAAGGTTAATACCTGGATTGGCGGCTTATTCTTCAAAGATATCTTACGTTTATATGAAGGCAGCCGGCATGTATAAATATCCTTGTCAACTGTTATCAGACATGGCATTTTTATTTTTTGAACCTGGACGAATGTTTCAAGATTCATTTTAACAGTAATCTCATTATCATTTATATCTTTTATCT
Organism: Acetivibrionales bacterium; assembly: GCA_050945655.1. Classification (GTDB taxonomy): domain Bacteria; phylum Bacillota; class Clostridia; order DSM-8532; family DSM-8532; genus DTU059. Next base: position 19,457 of record JBMNTI010000004.1, read on the forward strand.
CGCAGATATTTGTGCTGTGAGAAATACCCAAAAACTCAGCCACTTCAGGTCCGACCTGTCCTGTATCTCCGTCGGTTGTCTGCTTCCCACATATAATTAAATCATAATCTCCAATACATTGGATTCCATTTGAAATAGCATAACTCGTTGCAACAACATCGGCCCCCGCGAACCTTCTGTCACTTAACAAGACACCTTCATCAGCACCTATGCATAATGCTTCGAATAAAGCCTCTTTAGCCTGATTAGGGCCCATTGTCAAAACTGTTATAGTGCCTCCCTTTTCTTCTTTTATTCTAAGTGCTGCCTCTATAGCAAACAAATCGTACGGATTAAGCTTAGATTCAACACCATCTCTTTTTAATACACCTGTAACAGGATCAATCTCAACATTAGAAGTGCTGGGTACCTGTTTTATACAAACAATTATTCTCACAACTAACCCCCCTGTATCTCGGATATAAAAGATATTATTATCTTCTAATTTTTTGCACTGAAATGATGATTATTGAGCAGATACTTACACCCAATTGATACTCCTATCAGGGTATCCATACCGGAGGTACTGCCAATTTGGGCAACTCTATCTATATCGTTTTCCCAATTACATGGTTTTCCGCCATATAAATCACTGACCAAATCCAAAAGCATGTCGGAAAATCGCCCTTCAGCTGCGCAGCACAAATACTTCTTGCCGATTTCTGTACTGTAGTTACTTATTGCATATTCATATGGAAAGACGTCTTTATATGAATGCTTAACATTATCTATAAAATCACATAAAACATCCGACGCAGACGGATGACGAACCAGGATGGCACCGGTTAACACAGCAATTATTCCTATTAGAGCGTCATCTGAAGAAGGAGTAAGTCCGCGGCCTATACCGGCGCAACGGACTAAAAGCACTGATAATTTTTCAGTATCACCTTCTAAAAAAGCATTACAAAAGTTGTAAAGATTTCCCTTTAGCTCAACCAATGTTTTCACCGGTAATTGAGCAAAGCCATCTATCTTTTTTGCAGAGCGATGATATCTCTTGAAAGTTTCAATGAATGAAATAAAGTTTTGTTCATTTTCTTCTTCATTTTCATCCCATTTTTTATCAATAATCAAACTATTAGACTTTAATCCGTTTAATGAACCTGTGAGAGATTCTTTTATCTGCTCAAAGGAAATAGTAAGGTTGTTTTTTAACACCCGGCTACCTGTCGGCAGCATTGAAATAATTTCATAATAAGAAACATCTACAGCTAATGTATCAGGTAAAACTGCAAATCTGGCAGGCAGTACAGTAATTATTCTTGTTGAACCACAGGGCAGTATAAATTTTAAATTACAGCCTTTACTGGATCTTGAATGTATAAAACCTGCAAGATTTTTAATAGCTGCAAACTCCCTGGTGATTCTCGACTCAATAATTTCACTCATATAAACACCTTATTCAAAAAGAAAATTAAAAGATTTACGGGCTACCATTAATTCCTCATTAGTTTCCAGAACCCAAACAGAAACAGAGCTCTGTTCGGTGCTGATTTTTCCGTTTTTTACAGTAGTATTTATAATACTGTCAATTTTAACATCAAGAAAACTAAGAGCATTACATACCAATGAGCGAATTATTGAACTGCGCTGGCCTATACCGCCTGTAAACGCCAATGCATCAAGACCGCCTAAATAAGACGTGTACATGCCAATATATCCTATAATTGTGTCAACAAAAGCTTTTATAGCTAAATCTGCTCTGAAATCCCCATTCTCCCGAGCCGCAAGGATTTCCCGCAAGTCATTGCCTATACCGCTAATCCCAAGAAATCCGCTTTTTTGCGCGAGACACTTCATGACTTCATTAAAACCGTCATTATACTGTTTGACCAGCGTTGGAAGGCAAAAAACATCAAAATCTCCGACACGGTTATTGTGAAAAACACCCGACTGAGGAGTAGCTCCCATACTATTGGCAATACTCTTACCATCAAGAATAGCACACAAAGATGATGATCCTCCAAGGTGAAGTGAAATGACTCTCCGCGATGAAGGTTCCAGCTCACCCATAGTTCGGGCTATAAATTCATGACTGGATCCATGAAATCCATACCTGCGGATACCATATTTTTCGACCCAGTCATAAGGTACACCGTAAACTGCTCTATGTAATGGAATCGTGCTATGGAATGATGTCTCAAAATATGCTACCTGCCTTAGCTCAGGATAGTTATCCTTTATATGGCACATCATTTTAATATATATCGGGTTGTGTGCAGGCGCAAATGAGGCATAATGTTCCATTGTCCTTAGCAATCCATCATCGACAAGCTGAGCCCCGCTTATCGGACCGCCATGCACTGCTTTATAACCAACGGCATCCAGCCTGGCAATATTATCTAGTGCTCCATATTCCTTAATAATACTAATACACAAATCAAATGCATCAATATGAAGCCTAAAATTGCTTTTGCCTTTTAATACACTACCATTTACAGTAACTTCGTATGCTCCATTATCGCCTCCGATATTTTCCATGCCACCTGCCGCAAGAAGCAGGTGGCTATCATGGTCTATATCAAAAAGTTTAAATTTGAAGCTCGTAGAACCTAAATTTAAAACAATAATCTTTTTCATAATCATTTTTTAAGGTATGTCTCAGAAAAAGCCTTTATTGCTTTTTCAAAGCAGAGCATTGGCACTCTGGCACTACCAACCCCAATTAAACCCCCTTCCCGGTTAAACATTCCACCATGTACCACAGGTGAAATATTTGTGCTTAAGACCTTACGAATATCGATACCTACAGGTAAAAAATCAAAATCCAGATTAGGAATAGCAAAATTATAGTTTTTAGATATGGTTATCTGTTCCATCTCCCTGGTGATACCAATGGCATCTTTAAGTTTAAGCCCTCGCAAATTACATACTATAGGACTTGTAGCCGCAGCAATTCCTCCCATTCCATATGCTTCGACCACACAACTATCACCCATCCAGGGAAGCTGGTCCTCATCGCTGTATTTACTGGACATATAACGCCCCTTCATCATTGGAGCAGGTGCAGTAAACCATTGATTTTTCAATCCTGCAACCTTGATTCCGTATTCCACGCCATTTCCCGCTAAAGCAGTCACCATGGTGGAATAAGGGATCTCCTCGGCTGCCAGCAGTGCTGCACGCGCGGCTGACTGCCCAAAGCCATGGAAAAAGCGGGGAGTGTTAACTATATAGTTCATTACATCAAGCAAAAGTGTTTTAGGTATATCCATACGTACAAGGTCAGGTATAACCTGTTTATAGAATAATAAGTCGGCTGCGCTTTGCCGGGTATGATTTTCATCACCCATCTGCATACTTTCAGCAAGTATAGGTTTTAGTGGCAAACCACCTTTTTTCAGTATCAATTCGCGGATTGTCGGAAACAGATAATCGCACATGCGCTTAATATTATTGGCGATTTCGGGTGAATAGAGTCCCCATCCGCATAAGCCACCCTGGAATTCTGCTTCTGGAAAGAATGTAACAGCACGTTTGCCGGATGTTTTATCCTCAATAACCATTAACTTCATAGACGGAGTAACCACTCCGACTCCCGCGCCAATTGAGTTCAAGCTCATATTACTTTCTATTTTCACTTCTCCGGATTCCAGAAGTTTCCTGGCATCATCTTCATTTTTTGCCCATCTTTCGAATAAAACTCCGCTTACCATACTGCGTTTATGTAATGGGCACATATTCTCATATTTTATTGGTGGCCCTGAATGCAATACCATATGATCTGTTAGACCCTCAACACATTCACTAGCCGGAAGCACGTCCACCCACATGGGATCTGACTGAATAATAGCTTGAACGGCTTGTTCATTTGCAGCAGCTATTTTTTCACGAATGTCCATTTACGCAACATCCCTTTCATAAAATAGTATTTATATAATAATGCCATATACCATTGACATGAACATAATTAATATGATCCCCTTTGCTATTATAAAAGCATATCAAGGATACTGGTTATTTCTTCACTTTGTTTTACAGGCGGTCGCCAATCTATCTGCACTGCTTTTACATTCTGATATTTTAAAGCCTCATAAAACACTTGTATCCCAATGTTTATTACTCTGATTTTTTTATTGGAATCGTTGCTTTCACGCTCGCAGTTATTCATATAATTCCCACTCATTATGAATTTCTCCTTTCTAGTTCCGCTAATAACGCGCTGGATAGTCTTGCGCTTTGATAATTACTTTTTGTAAGAATTACGCCAGCATCTTTCAAGAGTTTTTCCTTTGCAGTCACATTTTGAGGATCTTCGAGAGAACCGCAAACAGATGCAATGATAGTAACGTAATTAGCCGTATTTTTCTTTGATTCCAAATAAGCATTGACAAACGGGGTAATAGGATCAAAATGAACACCTGGTCCTGCGATGAAATCAAGTATGATAACAGCAACCCGAGGATCCTGCAATTCCTGTTTGAATCTTTTCAGTCTTATTTCAGGGTCGAATATTGGATGCGGAGCCGTACTTGTAAAATCTTCGGAACCAAGGTCCAAAATAGTGTGTCCTTTGCTTTCAAGATGGGATGAAAGCTTGATTGTATAGCGATTATCCAAATTGCTATACAAAGTTACTCCTTTATTGTTTTCATAATAATAGATTAAGCTTTCTTCGGTAAAAGTACCACCGCAATACAAACTACGTAAATATTTCTGCTCCGGGTTATAACGTATTGTTTCGTTTGATACGATATTGTTTATTTCTTCATCTGACAATCCGAATTCTACAGACTTGCCCGATAATAAAGAAATAGCTTTTAATGCGGCTTCTTCAAGGTTAAATGCACCCATGACTTTATGCCCTTCAAAAAGACTTTCATTCCCTCCCAGAAATACTGCTATAACTGGTTTAGATACGTCATCTGCCGTAGTTAGGACTTTTTTCATTACATTTAAATCAGCTAATTTTGAAACAAGTACTATTACAGATGTTTCTTCATCAGCCTCTAAACGTTTAATGCCTTGAATCATTGAGAGACCTCCGATTTGGGGGTACAAATCACGACCACCGGTTCCTATTATAGAGGATACGCCATATCCGCATTTTTCAATAATACAGGCTATTTCCTGAGCACCACTGCCGGAAGCGGCAACAATACCTACGGGGCCCTTCCTTATAATACTTCCTGCCGCAAGAGTTACCCCGCCTATAAGGCCCACTCCGCTATCCGGTCCCATAACAATTAGCCCTTTTCCCTGAGCAAATTGCTTTAATTCCAGCTCTTCTTCTATTGGAACATTATCACTGAAAATAAAAACATCCAGTCCTTTTTCCAAGGCTTTTTTTGCTTCAGCATATGCATATTCTCCCGGAAGAGATATTTGAACCAAATCATATGGATCCTCATCCTGATCAATATCATCCAGTGATTTATAAACCCTGGAATCTTCATTATTATATTTTCCGTCAAGAATATTACGAATCATTTGCATAGCCCCGTCAATATTCTCTTGGGTATTTCCGGAGACAGCAAGGATCAAATCATTAGATGAAATATTTTCAGGGATTTCGAAACCCAGACTTTCTATTATTTCAATATTTGCAGGAGTTGCCATTTGTGCCTCTGCATATTTGATTCCATCCAGTTCTTTTACTTTCTCGCCGATACCCATTAATGTTACCGAGTCGACATATCTGTTTTTTTCAATAAGAATTTTATTCATGTAATATCACTCCCTATAAATTATAGTGATTCTTTTTTGATGACCAGCCCATTTGAGTCTTTTGTAACTTTTGTGTGATAAGGTTCGCCTACTGGTGGTTGCGAATCGGAACGTATGTGACACCCTACTGTTTCTTTTCGCTCCAGTGCTGATAAAGAAAGTAAATATGCAGTGGTCAGATCGTTATGTAACCTCAGCTTGATGAACATATCGTGGGGATCATCATTCACACCCAGATTATTTAATTCATCAATTACATTTAACAGTCTTTCAGACGCGCTTTTTAAGCCTCGTTCCTCGCGAATTACGTTTAATGCATCGGATATCGTTTCCTGCATAAGTTCTCGTATGGCTTTCATCTGTTCTCCTGTAATTTTTTTGCTTTGTGTTGAGAATATAGAGAATTCATTTCCCTCCAGCCAGTCACTCCATTGTTTTTCGGATAAAGCAGCAGGATCATCAGTATTTTTGATATAATCAGATACACTGATTCCGGCTCGTCTTCCAAAAACCATAGTCTCTAAACCGGCATTCCCGCCTATGCGATTTGCTCCGTGAAGCCCGCCTATTATCTCTCCACATGCATATAACCCAGCTATTGATGTAGAGCAGTCAGGGGAAACTGCAATACCGCCCAGCGATGTATGCGACGCAGGCGCAATTTGTATGTATTCTTTAGTTATATCAACATTGTAAGTTTTAAATTTATCAACAAACATACCATAGGATTTTCTTAATCTTTCAGGACCTAATCCGGTCACATCAAAATATACTGCACCCCGATGGTTGGCGTTTCCTTTTTGAATCTCTTCATAAATAAGTTTGGCCAATACATCTTTATTAGCCTTTTCACCATCAGGGCCATATTTAAGCATGAATCTCTCCCCGTCTTTATTTCTGAAAGCGGCACCTTCATGGCACATTGTTGTACTTATACCCATACCACGCAGCTCTGTTGGATATACAACAGAAGTTGGCTCGAATTGAACAAACTCTAAATCAATCAAAGATAGTCCCGCATAATAGGCCATAGCAATTCCATCGCCTGAAATATCGCTTGGGTTTGTTGAAAAAGGATAAATATTGCAATACCCGCCACATGCCATTACTATGGCTTTGGCTTCTATGCAGACAAACTTATTTTTATTCAAATCAAAAGCTAAAACTCCTCGTATCGTACTATTGTTAACCAGCAATCTCAATGCACGGTGATAATCTAAAAATTGAACATTCTCTCGCTTAGATAATTTACTATATAGTTTTTCCATGATTGATCTGCCCGTATTGTTAGCTTCTCCGACTACACGGGGAAACGTTGCTCCAAGCGGCTGGCGTAAAAAATATTGATCCTTATCCATATCAAACTTAAATCCTATAGATTCAAGTATAGACACAAGTTCAATGCTATCATGACATAAAGCATCCACTAGCCTTTTATCATTCTGATAGTATCCGCCTTTTAGTGTGTCGTTAATAAAGCATTCGACCGAATCGTCCTTGTGCAAAGGAATATTGAACCCGATAACATGAGGGGATGCTCCATCTCCCGATGATAAAACAGTGACTGTCATATTTTTTGGAACATTTGTAAAATAAGCAGACATCAAACCGGTCAGACCGCTTCCAATAATAAGTACATCTGTTTTTAGTAAGTCGTATAAAATAGGCAAATCTCTGTCACTCCTTAATTATATAATGTGTATTTTTCATCCCGTAACTAAATCATACTTTATGATATAGATGACAGGCGATATAGTGTCCGGGAGTAGCTTCTATAAGTTGTGGAGTTTTTTCCCTGCAAATGTCTGTCGCTTCCGGACATCTTGTGTGGAACGCACAGCCTGACGGCGGATTGAACGCATTTGGCAAATCTCCTTTTAATATTGTTTTAGGCCTGACTAAATGTGGATCTGGAATAGGAATCGCTGAAATCAATGCTTTAGTGTAAGGATGCAGGCAATCGGAGTAGATCCGTTCTTTATCTGTCAGTTCCACTATTTTTCCAAGGTACATAACAGCAATTCTGTCACTAATATATTTTACAACACTTAAATTATGGGAGATAAATAAACACGCAAAGCCATACTTTTTCTTTAATTCAATCATTAAATTCAGAACCTGTGACTGTATGGAAACATCAAGGGCAGATACAGGCTCATCAGCTACGATTAGCTTTGGATTCATTGACAGGGCACGGGCAATTCCTATCCGCTGTCTTTGGCCGCCTGAAAACTCACCCGGCTTTTTATTTATATAGTATGGATCAATTCCTACGCTTTCCATGAGTTCGTGCATGTATTCCAGCCTTTCTTTTTTGGAAGCGCGTAAATTATGTATTATCATAGGCTCCTCAAGAATTTTACGAACGGTATGTCTCGGATTAAGCGATGCATAAGGATCCTGAAAAATCATTTGAAATTGATTTCTCTTTTTTCTTAATTCTGATTTGCTGATTTTGGTAAGATCCTCATTGCATAATTTGATCACTCCGGCAGTTGGCTCAGTAAGCATTAACAATGTTCTTCCCAGCGTAGACTTACCGCAGCCTGATTCCCCTACAAGCCCCAGTGTTTCCCCCCGTTTTATTGAAAGGGTTACATCATCGACTGCACGCAGATAATCTGTTTGAAATCCCTTTTTAACAGGGAAATATTTTTTTATGCCTATTGCCTCAATTACGGTCTCCATTGCAACCTCCCAAATTATACGTTTTTGACTCCCCAGCACTTTACAAAATGCCCGGGGGAACATTCCACTTTTTGTGGATTTTGATCCATACATTTATCGGAAACACAATCACACCTTGGAGCAAAAGGGCATCCAATCGGCATGTTTAAATTGTTTGGAACCGTACCAGGTATGGAATATAACTTTTCCGTACCCTCATCAAGCCGAGGTATAGCCTTAAGCAACCCTTTTGTATATGGATGCACCGGATTATCGAATATTTCACTGATATCTGCCTCCTCGACTATATGACCTGCGTACATGACTATGACACGATCACATGATTCCGCAACTACTCCCAGATCATGAGTAATCAATAACATTGACATCTGCTTTTTTTCAATGAGTTCTTTGATCAATGCCATTATTTGAGCCTGGATAGTAACATCAAGGGCAGTAGTAGGCTCATCTGCAATCAACATTTTAGGTTCGCATGCCATCGCTATGGCTATCATGATACGTTGGCGCATACCACCCGATAATTGATGCGGATAATCATTTGCGATTTCTTCCGCTCGTGGTATACCAACCGCTTTTATCAGTTCAACGGATTTTTTTAGAGCTTCTTTCCTGATAATGTCAAAATGAATGGTCAGAGCTTCCGCTATTTGTTCGCCAATCTTCATTAGCGGATTCAATGATGTCATTGGATCCTGGAATATCATGCCAATATCTTTTCCGCGCAGTTTCAGCATTTCTTTTTCGTTTAATTCAAGCAGGTTTATTCCTCCGTAAATTATTTCACCTGTTACCTGCTTCCTGGCAGGAGTTTGAAGAAGCCCCATTATTGACAGAGAAGTCACACTTTTCCCACACCCTGATTTACCAACAAGTCCCACGCTTTCGCCTTTATATATGTCAAAACTTATATCATTTACCGCTTTTACTTCTCCGTATTCGCCAAAAAAACTGACTTTTAAATTTTTTACGGATAAAAGTGCTTCCTTACTCATGAATTCTCCTCTCCTAACATTCGGGCAAGAAGAGAATGGAGCCCCAGTCTTGCCTCATTTATCTGTTCATTTTCTCTTGTAGGGCAAACACGGTTGGTAAGAAGTACAGCCACAACTCTATGCTTTGGAACCAGAAACAAACTTGTTCCTGTAAATCCTGTATGGCTGTAATTATTACAGGACCAATTTCCCATACCGGGACTATTTATAGCAAAAGCAATTGAACGATTCTGTTCTTTGCCTTCGGTAAAATTATGAAAGAGTGGCTCTAAAGACTCACAATCTTTAAAAACCTTATCACCATTATTCAAAAGCATATTACCAAATTGTGCTACATCATAAGCGGTGGCAAATAATCCAGCGTGTCCGCAGACTCCCCCTAAAACAAAACAATTATCATCGTGTACTTCGCCATGGCAAATCCGATTTCTAAAAATACTGAATTCAGTAGGACTAATATTCGCTTTATCCTCAGGGTTAAATGAAACTGTTTTAAGATTCAGAGGCTCAAAAATATATTTTTTCATGAATCTGTGCAGATGCATTCCGGATACTCTTTCAATAATATAGCCCAGGAACTGGTATCCGACACTAGTATAGAAAAATTGCTCCGAAGGATTATATTTTAATGGGTGATTAAAGAATTCCCTGTATAACTCAATACTATCCGGTATTTGCTTATGGAGTTCTGGCTCTCCGAACAAGCCTGCAGTATGTGTACAAAGCTGTTCTATTGTTATGGCTTCTTTCCCGTCACCCTTTAGTTCCGGCAAATATTTTGATGCCGGATCCTTTAATGAAATCAGCTTTTTTTCCAAAAGCAATGCAATGCATACCGATGTAAAAACCTTGGTAACAGAAGCCAGATCATACCGGGTATCTTTATTAACCTTCATATCGCAGTCATAGGAAATTTTTCCTAAATATTCTTCCGCAATGATTTCCCCATCCTTATATACTAATAATGCTGCACCGGGAAAAGCACCATTTTCTATTTGGTTTGTTAAGAACTTTTTAAACATACCAGTTGTCTCCTTTGTATTAATAAAAATTACACTGATTAATAAGGAAGCACTAATTCTAACCTCAATAATTACGTGCGTTCAAAACGCCTTGAGATTTTATTGCCCACAATTACTCCCGCAAATACAACCGATCCTATTGCTAAAGCAGGGAAAACTACAGGCCACCATGCCGAATAGATTACTTGTTGGCCTTCTTCCAGCATACCACCCCAGCTTGGCACCGTGATCGGGATTCCAAGCCCCATAAAACTAAGACTTGATTCCTGAATAATCAACTGAGGAAATTGTATGGTGGCAACAGCCACTGAGGAAGAAATTACATTAGGTAGAATATGCACAAAAATAATTCGTAATTTTGATGCTCCTATGCATCGGCATGATTCAATAAGTAAACTTTCCCGTAGTGTCAGTACTACCGATCTTACAATTCTGGTATATTGAACCCAACCTCTAATTGTTAGAACAATAATTAGATTAATTACCGATGAGCCCCCCAAAGCGGCAACCATCACAATTGATAAAACAATAGATGGAAATGCCAGTTCTACATCTACAATTCTGGTGATAATAGTATCAAAAGAACGAATATATCCGGACAGCATCCCTAAAACAGTTCCTATTACCATTGATAACACCGTGGATATTAAAGAAATACTTAAGGAAGCGCGTGCTCCATAAAATATACGTGATAAAATATCCCTTCCAAATCTGTCCGTCCCAAGCAAAAATTCTGAACTCTCCTTGTTGAATAATCCGGGAGGGACTAGACTATTTATCAAACTCCCGTCATTTGGGTCTTTAAATGGTAGTATCGGAGCTAAAAAGGAAATAATTAAAATAATTATAAAATATATAGCTGCAATTGTAGCAACTTTATTATCACTTATTATGGTTTTTAGCCTTGAAAATCTTGTTTTTTCATTATTCATTAATTCATGCCTCCTAATCATAACGGATTCTCGGGTCGATTACCGCATATAGGAGATCAACGATCAGATTGATACTCATTATAAAAAAAGCCGTCATCAAAACACCCGCTTGTACAACCGGATAATCCCTGTTATTGATAGCCGTGATCATAAGCTGGCCTATTCCTGGCCAACTAAAAACTGTTTCGGTAACAATGGAACCTCCCATTAGTATTCCCATCTGAACACCAAGTGCGGTTATAAACGGTATAAGCGCATTTCTTAATATATGGAAAATCATTATTTTCATTTCTGTTTGTCCTTTTGCTCTGGCCGTACGAACAAAATCCATATACTTTACAGAGCCGAGGGATGTTCGCAGCACCCTGATCATTTGTGGTGCACCATATAGCATTAGAACAATAGAGGGAAGTATAAGACTCTTAATCCCTTTTTCATTACCACCTGGCGGCAGCCAGCCTAAAAATACTGAAAATACTAATATTAAAAGAATACCGTTGACAAAATTTGGGAAGCTTTGTCCAAAAAACGTAATTACAGTATCAATACCTTTAATTATTTTTGAATTCCCCATTGTACCGGAAATAGCAATTGGGACAGATACTCCAATTATTAGAAGCATAGATGCTGCCATTAATTTAATAGTAGCTGGTAATCTTTCTAAAACAAGACTGATAGCCGGTACCTTATAATAATAAGAATATCCGAAGTCGCCTTTTAGAAGGTCTTTTGCAAATTTATAATATTGCTCTGTCAAAGGTTTATCAAAACCCATCATTTCTCTGAATTCTTCACGTTCAGCAGGTGTTGCATCATCAGGAAGTAAAAGATTAGTAGGGTCACCTGTCAAATTAAGCATAAAAAACGCTACCAATGAAACACCCACAAGTGTTATCAGCATTATTATTATTCTTTTCACAACATATGGCATGAAATCCGCCCTCTCATTTGCTGCAATTAACTATATTTCCTAATCATGATTTAAAAGTTTATTACCGTATGGAGCTCGATTAAGAGCTCCATACGTAATAAAGTGTAACATATTACTTGGTTATTGTCGCGGTACGCATCTCAAGCATTCTGTCATAAGGAATATCCCATTTAACGCTAGATTTCACAGCAAAAAGGTCATTAGCCTGGTATAAGTAAGACCAAGGTGAATCATTATATAATATGGTCAAAACATCATGAAGCTTAACTTTCCTTTCATTAATATCCATTGTTGACAGCATGTCCACGATCTTTGCATCAAGCTCAGGTGAAAAATACTTGGCACGAGGCATTCCGGTCTTAAAGAAAGTTTCTATTAATGTAGAAGGATCACCCTGCCATACTGAATAACCATTTATCCACAGAGGGGCAAGCTTTCCTTGGGAATACTTGTCTTCATATTCAGCATCCGGAAGTATTTTAAGATTGACATTAATCCCGGCTTGCTTAAGCATCATGGCAATAGGCTGGCCAATTACTGATCCCTCTGAATCAATATTCATCTCAATATCAAAACCGTTGGGATATCCTGCCTCTGCCAGAAGAGACTTCGCTTTTTCAACATTGTATTCGTATGGGGTCAGCTTAACATCGGAACCAAAATTAGAGGTATTAAATGGCCCTGGAATTCTAAGACCATAACCACCAAGAATGCTGTCAATCAATTGTTGATAATCAATTGCATGGCTTATTGCCTGACGAACCTTCGGATTAGCGGTAGGACCATCAGGATAGGCAGTCGACATATAGTAAATGCGAATACCTTCCGCTATGTCCAATCTTAAATTCGAGTTAGATTTAATAGAATTTATTGTCGTGCTGTCAACCATATTGATTATGTCAACGTCACCGGATAATAACGCTGCTACACGCGCCGCACTGTCAGGTATAAACTTCATTGTAAGCTCGGTTATCTTAGTGGGTTCGTCCCAATAATCAGGATTACCAGTCATTGTTATGTGACTGTCCTTTACCCATTCTTTGAAAATGAAAGCACCTGTACCGACAGGATTCGAGTTAAAATATTCCTCACCTTTTTCTTGAATGTATTTTGGAGGAACCATCATACCGGCGAAAAGTGCAAGTTTATCAGGAACACGCGGATCCGGCGCCTTTGTATGAATTCTTACGGTATATTCATCGACAGCTTCAACGCTTTCAAAAGATCTGAGTTCCTGAATCGGAGATTTGCTGCCTTCCTTAAATATGCGCTCTAATGAGAATTTAACTGCTTCCGCATTAAAAGGCTCACCATTATGGAATTTAACGCCTTCACGAAGTTTTAACTCCCAAATTTGAGGTTCCACTACTTTCCATGATAAAGCAAGTTTGGGCTGTAAAGCACCAGTTGAATCACGGCGGACCAGAGGATCAAATATGTTGATAAGGACTTCCTGAACGGTAGTAAGACCTGACATATGAGGATCTCCTGTAGCCAGACTTGACGCAATACCCATTCTTAGTACCATATCTTGCTTTGGCTCAGAGGTTCCTGTTGATGTTGCGGTAGGTGTTGTTGCCGGTTGAGTTCCGGATGGAGTTTCTGTCGCTTTGGGTGCTCCGCATCCGGTAAATAGCATAATTGTGGCTAAAACTAGAGCAATGAGTGTAAACCTATTTCTATTTTTCATCCTATTTGCCCCTTTCTTTTCATACAAAATCAATTATAATGTGCTACCGATTCTTGGTATAGCAAATTCATAATGGTATAGTTCTTCGTTAGCTGTTTTTTGACCGGAAGCAGTTTCAAGCAATTTTTCGAAAATGATATTTCCGGCCTCTTCTAAAGACATCGTACCTTCAAGTATCGAAGAAATATCTACATCCATATTTTCTGCCATACGACGAGATGCTGCAAAACTTGCAGTAATTTTAACGACTGGTGATAATGCACACCCAAGAGGACTTCCTCTTCCTGTTGTAAACGCAATTATTTGTGCACCGCCGGCAGCAGCCCCGGAACAAGAATATACATCGTGCCCAGGTGTATTCATAATATAAAGTCCACTGCCGCTTACACGCTCTGCAAAGTCTAAAACCCCTTCAACAGGACCGGTTCCTCCTTTTTTAATCGTTCCAAGTGCCTTCTCAACAAGCGTAGTTATTCCTCCTGCAATATTTCCCGGACTTGGATTCCCATCTAGCTATTGCACCTCTTGTTCCGCCCTCTTCCTGGATAAGAAGGTAGCGTACGGGACGTGTTGTGATTGAGTTCGCGATGGATTTCGTATCTACCTGTTCGCAGCCCAATCCCACATAAATAACCGCGCCTGCATTAGGGTGATAACCCATATTTAAAATTGTTCTCTTTGTCATCTCCAAATCTTGCGCGAATTGAAGACATCCTGTTTCATGAACAACAGGCACGGCTATTTCGCTGCCTGCTGCTATACTATTAACAACATGGTTTGCACAGGAAACCGTTGAAATTACTGCTATGTAATTACGTATTCCGGCTCGTGAATCTGTGCGTGGATAGCCCATAAATGTCCTCATACTAATCAGTTCCTTTCCATCGATTGTGCGGATAATTGTTCCGTTATATCTTCCACATTATGAACATGTACATGCTCACCGATTTTGATATCACACTTAGCCCTGCCGATAACTTCACCAAATTTTTTAACATACTCATTTTTATGGATATCGCATAAAGCAATTTTATGTCCTACCGGAATAGGCTCCAGAACAATAATGTTTTGTCCGTTAATTATTATTTCTTCTCCCTTAACAAGCGGTTCGGCAAGAGTAATACCAACATTATCCCCCTCGCTTATTATTACAACTTTTAACTTTTCATTCTTCATAACCTACCACCCCTAACAATAAATACTTTTAAGAAAATTCAAATCGTCTCTTTCTTGAAAATCAAGGCGAAAATGCTCGCCTCTGCTTTCTGTACGGGCAAGCACACCCTTAATAACAAATTCTGCTATGGTGGCCATATTCTTTATGGCTGTTATATTGATTAAACTTTTATAATCGCTTGCCTTTAACCTTTTTAAATCAGAATTGATAGTTCTGATTTCTTTTAATGCCTCCGAGAGCTCCGTCCCTTCCCTTAAAACACCTACCTTATTATTCATGATCCTACTGATGGCCTCACCAATTTCGACCGAATATATCTCATCTTCCTTGCTTCCGCCAAAATTTTCACGATATTCTTCTATTGTTTCAGAAATTATATTGGAACTTAATTTGATATTGGTTTTAATCTTTTTTATGTTTCGAACTGCCTCTTCACCTGCAATTGCTCCAAACACGACTACCTCGGTACCTGAATTTCCTGATAAACGACCGGCGCCATGAACTCCTCCGGCTACTTCACCAACTGCCATAAGGCCTCGAACTTTTGTATTGCATTTACTATCAATTTCTATTCCGCCCATCAAATAGTGAAAAGCCGGTGCAATTTCAAATGGGGCGTTTGTTGGGAATAAACCTTTTTCTTTGAACAATCTTAGCAATTTTGGATAGTTATTAAGCACTTTTTCCGATACATTTCTTATATCTAAAAATACTCCGCCGTGTTCACTTCCTCTTCCGGCCTTGATTTCGGTCATAATTTTACGACTCAGATTGCCTTTTGTTAAAGGAACCGGCTTACCGTCGATACCTTTCATAACGATATCTTCGCCAAGACCATTTGTCAGAGACGCGCCATCCCAGAATAATGCCGTAGGTATATTAATCCCTCTTACTTCCTCCGGATAAACAAAACAAAAAGGTTCAAATTGGACAAACTCCATGTCCCGCAAACGGGCTCCTGCTTGTTTTGCCAGAACAAAACCGTCTCCGGTCAAACTTCTTAACGCATTTGAAAATGAATAAAGATTGCCAACACCGCCGGTTGCAATAATTGTGGAAGAAGAATTGATAATAATGGGGTTACCTGATATTTGGTCCAACGCCAGAACTCCGCGTACCATACCTTCTTCTTTAATTAATTTTATAACGATCGTATTATTTATAAATTCTACTTTAGGATTTGTTTTTAGACGATTGAGTAAAACACTCATTATTTCAGAACCAATTTTATCCTGGTAATGCACAAGTCTTGGAACTGTTGACCCTGCCGCCTGACGGGTAGCCAATCTGTTTCCATCCATATCGAAACGCACACCCATATCTATCAAATCATAAACGGATGATTCTGCCCGGCAGGTCAGGTTTGCTGCTAATTCAGGATTATTTAAATGGCAACCACCGTTAACAGTGTCATCAAAAAATATTGAACATGTATCCTTATGTGGAGATCCCCTGAGTACCGCATTAAAACCGGTAATACTGCTGGAACTATTAGCATGGTCCTTGATTACTATTGTAATCTTAAGCCCTGATTGAGAAGCCTTATCTGCAGCACGCAATGCGGCAATTCCGCCGCCAATAATTAAAATATCGGTAAATAAGCAAGTTACGTCTTTCACCCTTATACCTCCGATTAGAATAATTTGACAGGGTATTATCAAACTGTTTTATTTGCTGCAATAAACCAACTGGTACCGAACAAGCTCAATATGCTCATTCATAAGCTGGCATGCCAGTTCTAGATTCCCTTCAACAATGGCATCGGCCATTTTTTTATGCATTTGATGCATAATAATCCAATCTTCTTTTGTGGCACTATTGGAAAAGCTAACAAATCCCGCATCAGTTTTTTTCTCAAATGAAATAATGCTGGCCTGATTCGAAACCTGAAGCAATCTGTTATTTGTTTCTGAAACTATTATTTCGTGGAACTCTCTGTCACATTTAATACATCCCTCTATGTATTCGTTTTCAATATTTCGTTCCATATTAACAAGAGATGCATCAAATAATAATCTAAGCCTTCTCGAGTCTTTACAGTTTTTAATTGTCAAACGAACGGCTTCAAGTTCCAACATTTTTCTAAAATCAACAATAGATTCTATTTCTGTGTCATATCCTGTTAAAGAAAATACTAATTGTAAACCTGTATTTGATGTTTCATGCAAATCAGCAACATAAGAACCACCACCACGTTTGGTTTTAATCGCCCCTAAAGTTTCCAAAGCACTTAAAACCTCACGTACCATAGCTCTACTGACCTGATATTGATCTGAAAGCTGCCGTTCCGCAGGCAATCTGTCACCCGGCTGAAGTACCCCGTCAGCAATTAGATTAACTAACTCATTGAACAGATATTTTGTTTTAGATTCAGGAAATGACGTCAAATCTAACACCACGACTTAAACAAATTGGTCTGACCACTTAATCGTACTTATTATGTGGTATTACCAATCTTAATTATATTTATTGTCTTGTCATTTGTCAACATAAATCCAGGAAATAATACTTTATTTTTTGTGATAAGTTAACGAATAAAACTGAAATAAGCAGATTTCACAACCCTTAGACAGCTGTGTGGAGGTGATTTTAAAATAAACGCCAAACAGCCGAAAACGAAAACTAAATAAGTTATTAAGGTATATTTTAACGTTGCTTGTACATAATACTATAAAATATTTATACTGGGAGGTAAGCGTGAAACGTTTAGAAGGTACCGAGACAGCCATTAATCTTATGAGGGCTTTTGCCGGTGAATCTCAAGCCCGAAACCGTTATTACTTTGCTTCAGGTGTTGCGGATAAAGCAGGATTTAAGCAAATCAGGGATATCTTTATTGTTACTGCTGAAAATGAAAGAGCACATGCAAAAGTTTTCTACAACCTTATTACTGAAGGTTTTCAGGGTAGTCTTCCGGTAAACCTTAATATAACGGCAGGTTATCCCGTAATAGCTGGTGATATTTTGGCCCATCTTCAGGGTGGTATTGACGGAGAAGGAGAAGAATATAGAGAAATATACCCTTCTTTTGCCAAAGTTGCGGAACAGGAAGGTTTTCCTGAAGTCGCAAACGCGTTCAAGCTCATTGCCGAAATTGAAAAGCATCATATGGAGAGATTCTCACAGCTTTATGAAAATGTAAAGAATAATAAGGTTTTTAATAAGGATCAGCAAGTTCGTTGGATCTGCAGCAATTGCGGACATATTCATGAAGGTAACGATGCTCCTGCAATATGCCCTGCGTGCAAACACCCCCAAAGTTATTTTGAGATTTTTGTTGAAAGCTTCTGATCGAAAAGCGTTTAATTCTATTTTTTTATCATTTTTTCTATGATATTATAGATGGTGCTTATTATCTTTAAACCGGGGGTCAATATGAAGGTTACTGCTGTTAAGACAAAGCTGTTGGAGGCCGATAAATGCGCCTTGCAGGAGGTTTTATCCGAGTCTGTAGATAAACTGAAGGAAAGAAGTATTGTGGCAATAAGCTCCAAGGTAATTTCGCTATGCGAAGGAAATGTTTTGCCTTTAAAAGATTTGTCAAAGGATGAGTTGATTGAAAAAGAGGCCGATTCTTTTATACCCAGGAAATACAGCAAATATGGTGTTTATTTGACAATTAAGAACGGCTTTTTGGTTCCTTCCGCAGGGATTGACGAATCCAACACTAACGGCAACTATGTTATGTGGCCAAAGAATCCGCAAGAATCGGCAAATAACTGCTGGAAATTCTTAAGAGAAAGGTACGGGATAAAAAACGTTGGAGTTATAATAACCGACAGTATTACCTCACCTCTTAAATGGGGCGTTACCGGAAAAGCCATAGCTCATTGCGGATTTGTGAGTGTAAATTCCAAAATTGGCGACAAAGACCTTTTTAATAAACGGCTCAGACAAACCAGAATCAATATCGCCGACGGATTGGCCGCCTCGGCGGTCTTGTGCATGGGAGAATCTATCGAACAAACCCCTGTTGCAATAATTGAGGACGTGCCTTTTGTAGTATTCCAGGATCATGTTCCAAGCCCGGAGGAGCTTAAATCATTGAGAATCGACATAAAAGATGACCTTTATGCGCCGTTGTTAGAGAATGCTCCCTGGGAACACTAAAAATTACTGTCTTGCCCCGTTTTTTGCCAGCATGTCCGCCCTTTCATTCAGCTCAATGCCGGTATGGCTTTCAACTTTATGCCATATTATAATAATACTGCAGTTATCTATATATTCTTTATATGACCTTGTCATTGGAGTATTGGTGCGAAATTTGCCCGTTGCCCACTTCTCTATATTCTGAAAATCATAGAAAATTGTTATTTCTTTGACCTTTTCTTTTTTACACCATTCCAGAACCTCTATTACGGCCTGTATTTCCCCGCCAACCTGCCTCGAATTAAAGGCTTCGGGAGTGTCTACTTTGCCCGACAACTCAGCCACGATGCTGCCGTCCTTTAAAATTACGGCGCCGTAACCAGTGCATCCCTCTATAAATGAACCGTCCACATAAGCATAGTAAAGAGTTTTGACATCTATCCCGGCAGTATCGGGTTTTTGTTTGTTCACATTTTTTTTTCCCGAACCGGTTTCTGTGTGCAGCTTATCTGCCTGGCCCAATAATTTCACAATGCGTGAAAACTGTTCATCCGGTAAATCCGAGTCTCTTCTGAACTTATATGACTGCCTTTTGGGACTGTAATCAATGATAAGCTTTCCAAGAACATTATTATTCTCACTTACTTTTATTTTTAATAGGTAATCCCTTACCAGAGCTATCTCAGGCTCCAGACCGGAGCCCAAGAATATGGGTTCCAAATTATTATATATCGCATAAAGCTCATCCTCGCAAATATAAGCCATACCGTATTTCTCCTATCTTCAGGATTTTTCTAGAGATATTTTAGCAGAACATCGGGGTTCAGGCTATAAAGCATGGCATCTTCCCGTGTAATATAACCCTTTTTATAAAGCTCACTGATATCGCTATCCATACTCTGCATGCCGTAATTCTTTCCGCTATGGATAACCGAATCGATCTGATAAGTTTTGTTTTCACGAATTAGATTTTGGATGGCATTATTAGCTATCATAATCTCAAAAGCCGCCACCCTTCCCCTTTTTTCCGATGGAATCAGCTGTTGGGAAATAACGGCTTTCAGTACGGTTGAAAGCTGCATACGAATCTGATGCTGTTGATTGGGTGGAAATACATCTATTATCCTGTCTATCGTCTTTGATGCGCCCAGAGTATGAAGAGTAGACAACACCAAATGGCCGGTTTCGGCAGCAGTCATGGCAATAGAGATAGTTTCGAGATCTCTCATTTCTCCCACCAGGATCACATCCGGTGATTCTCTCAAAGCTGCTCTTAATGCCCGGGAATAGCTTTTGGTATCTTGCCCTATCTCTCTTTGGTTTACCACGCTCATTTTATGATGGTGCAGATATTCTATAGGCTCCTCAAGGGTCAGAATATGACATTTTCTGGTGCTGTTTATCAAATCTATTACACACGAGAGGGTCGTAGATTTACCGCTCCCTGTAGGACCTGTCACGATAACAAGACCTTTATTCAGCTTATGAAGCTCTAAAACACCATCAGGAATTAATAAATCCTTAGGATTCGGCAGTTCTGTGAACACAAGACGTATTGCCGCCGCCAGCGAACCTCTTTGAATAAATGTGTTTACGCGGAACCTTCCTATTTTGCTCATCGAAAGAGAAAAATCCTTGTCGCCAACTGCTAAAAACTCATTAAAAGCCTCTTCATTTGGAAACAGCTCGCGGACTAATCTTTTTGTGTCTTCAGGTCTTAATTCTTTTTCGCCGGCATACTGCAATTCCCCTCTGACCTTAAGTATAGGAGGTACTCCTACGGTAATTTGCAAATCGGATGCACCGCTGGTCAGCGCTAAATTAAGCAGTTCTTTCATGCAATAAGTATCATCCATTATGGTATCCCTTCCCATAAATCTATTGTATTCTTTAACTCAAAAGGCTCTTGCCATAGTCTCCATTCCTTAACGGAGCAAATATCATTTACCGTACTTTCCGGATCCGGCTGACTGATTTCCAGTATTACACTTAGGAATTTTCTCCTCATGTTCTCTTCCAGAATAATAGTACGTTCTATAGTCATTGACAAGGTATTATTCTCAGAGTTCATAGACCGGATAATATTCTGACCCAGAAGCATATCAAAATACTCAAAAAATGCTTCGGGTTTATCCCTGGTAAAGCCGAGAGCTTCTTTAACATTGCTTTTTATATCATACAGAAATCGTTTTCCTTCCGAATCAAGCATATAATAAGTCCTGATATTATCTGCATTTTTCCGAGACAATCTCAATTCAGACGCAGATGTTGTAATGCTTAACAGCGCAAATACAACCAAAGTCACTAAAAGCAGTGATATTAATACCGTTGAGCTTCCGTTTTGAGATTTTAACCGTAGCATCATTTATTCTCACCCCAGTAGGACATATCTTCAATAATTACCGCTACCTTATAAATTTCATATTCTTCGTTTTTTCCCAAAGGATATGGTTTAAGCCTCACAGCTCTTAAATCAAGATGCAGCAGGCCTGCTTTATCATCGGACAATTTAGCGAAGTTACCATAAATAGCATATTGGGCTGTTGAATCCTTAATAGCTGAGCGTTCCCATTTATCATCGTAATATATCGTAAACCGGCTTGCATTCTCAGAATTGCTCCCAATATTCTGGAACCCTTCAATCAGAGCATTTATTTCTAAAACAGCATAATCCATATCGGCCGCCTTTTGAAGACTAACCTGGGAAGCTATAAAAAGACGTATTATGCCTACTGCCAGGGCTGCCAACATTCCTATGGCAATAATCATTTCTATTAACGTAAATCCTTTATTTTTTGACCTCACAATACATCTCCCGCTATTTTGTTCTTATTTTTATTGTGTTGTTGTATGGTTTTCTGCCGTCAATCCCAACACTTGTAAAAATCTTGTGATCGACACTATCATATTCAATCTCAAAACTATCGATTTTAGCGATTATTTGGCTCACATCAGCAGAAGGTTCTTCATCCTTTAAAACCAATGCTTCCATAAGGTATCCGGAGCTGTGGTATATCCAGGTTTCATACTCTTCGCCATCTATATTCTCATAGATAACCAATGCATTATTGCTGGTAACAGGATGAGCCTTTACATCAAGCCCCCCGTTCACATCGTTCCGGCGGATTTTATTCATTATAAAAGAGCTGGCTACCCGAAGTTCATTGATTTTTTCCTTAGAATCATTCAACCTTTGATATGCTCCAAAGGCAGATAAGGAAAGACTAAAGCAGCCTACTCCAAGCAATATCAATATAAGCAAAACCGAAATGGTTTCGATTAAAGTACGGCCGTTTTCCTGTTTAAAACTAATACCGTTATTGTAAAGAACCTCTTTCATAAACCTCCACATATGGCATCACATTTGATGCGAATATTTCATAATAATAAAAATACTTATCTTCGTTCATAATAAACCCATAATGTTCTCTTAAGTATTCCAGATCCGGAGGATAGCTTCCCTCAAGAGCATAACATTGAACGCACATTCTTTCGATTGCTTCCCTTATTCGGTCTGGTTGAACATCATTGTTTTTTTTCCAGAAATTATTTATTGACATAAATGTAACCACAATAACAATTACAATAATAATAATTAGAAAAGACTGGATCCATTTGATTATATTGCTTCTTAACATATCTAGCCTCCTATCCGATGGAAGACATTATGCCGATAAGCGGCAGCAGAACCGATAGAAGCACTGTTCCCAATATTATTGACAGTATGGCAATCAAACCTGGCTCAATGGTTTTACTAAATTTTCTTAAGGAAATCTCTGCTTCTTTACCATATACCCGCGATATTTTTTGCATAACAATGTCAATATTACCCGATAGTTCGGCTGTCTTAATCATTCTGACAAAAAGATCCGGGAAAATATTTGTGTCCTTGATTGCATCAGTAAAGGACTCCCCGTTCGTAATTTTTTTCGATGCTTCTTCCAGTCTTTCAGTTACATACTTATTATTTATAAGCCCTTTAACCACATTAAAGCTATCTATTGCATTCATGCCACTTTGTGTTGTCAGACTCAGGCCATGTCCTATTCTGTGTGCTATGATCTTTCGATACAATAAACCGGTTATTGGATTATTGACCTTAAACCTGTCAAGAGCATAGCTTCCTTTAGGTGTTCTGATATAAAAAACAACAGCAATGATCATTGGAGCAATCAAAACAATCAGCCACATAATTGTTCTCTCCAAAGATACTGTAAACGCAAAAAGCACCTGCGCTTCTTTGGATATTTCTCCACCAAGGCTTTCGACTATTTTACCGAACATGGGAATGACCTTCAGAATCATAATTCCCATAACGCCAAGCATCAGTAAAGCCAGTATGATAGGATATGTAACAGCGTTTTTCATTTCTCTGTTTAAGTCCGCTTCATTTTCGTAATAAACCGAGAGATTTTCCATAACAGTATCCAGCATCCCTGTCACTTCACCAATCTTAATCATATGCAGCATATACTTGGGGAAATTGCCTTCGGCTGAAAAAGCCTGATACATCGTCATGCCATTTAACAATTTTTCTGAAATAAATTCCAGGGGCTTTTTTATCATCTGGTTTTTTGTGTCTTCCGATAATAATGGGATCCCTTCCAAAGGACTTACACCTGATTTAAAAACCAGCGCCAATTGGTGACATAGCAATGAAAGCTCCATAGCATCGAGTGTTTTTTTGTTATGTAAAGCCTTGGTCTTTTTCATAATCCTATCACTCCATTTTTTGGTGTGGTATCATTTGCATATATCATAACATTTTTTATAGGCAAATAACACGTTTTATCAGCAAAAAGTAATAAAGTTATCCTTTTTTATTAGTAAAAGGCAGCATTAAACGAAGGTTAAAAACCAGTTTATATAAATAATATTTAGTTTTCACCGGCTAGCATAATCTAGCTTACTGGACATACCAGGATGACAAATGTCAGCTACAGCCGCAAAACTTGCATAGTTTTTGCATAGTCTGAAACGGAACAAGTGGGGATCATACTCTTAAATCGTTGATTGCTTTTTCGGTACACGCGCACACATCTTTGATACATCCTTCATCCATCGGGGAGCAAAGTCCGGAAGTTTTCAAAAGCTCTGTAAAAGTCATAGTGCCTGCTTTTTTACTAAAACCGAGATATTTTTCCCAGGCAGCTTTGTAATCCTCTGACATCAGATTTCTGAATTGAAGAGCGCATGTTTGGGCCAAACAATAATCAATATAGTAAAAAGGGGAACTGTAGATATGGGTTTGAGCCTGCCAACGTCCGCCCTTTTCGAAGAAAGGTTCATCTTCATCCAGGGCATGGTGAAAAACTCCATGCTCATTGAGTGGACTTCACAAGTTTCCATAGTAGCAGATCTATATTCACTTATTTCTATGTCTTTTGCCAAGTAGCTGTTAAGGGCATGGCCGGCTTCATGAGTCAAAACGTCCACGTCACCGCTGGTTCCGTTAAAATTCGCAAAAATAAACGGAGATTTATTAATTAGTCCTGCAGTAAAATTATGCAAACTAAAAAAGTGGAACCATCCGCCTACAGATTCGTGCATCATCTTATTTTATTTTAAAGTATTACACAATATTTCCTGACTTACTTTTTATTATACTAGCATAATGAGTGCAGAATAACAATTTGGAATGTTTCTGCCGCAAAACCGCATCTGTTTTATTATAGACTTGTTGCAACCAACTTGTTTAAGCCTATATATCATTGGTAAAATAAGCTTAAAGGTATTAACGAACCTTTAGTCGCACTTGTTAACACATAAATCTTTAATGAGGGTGAGCTTATGAAAAAGGTTGCAACAATAGGAATTGCCGGTGGCACCGGTTCAGGCAAAACAACTTTGGCGAATAAAATAAAAGAATATTTTGAAAACGACGTAGTGTTGATTTGTCAGGATTGTTACTATAAATCCTTTGAAACCCTGTCATATGAAAAAAGAAAGCAGCTAAACTTCGATCATCCTAACAGCTTTGACAATGAACTTTTGATAGAACATATTAAGTCGTTAAAACAATTTAATAAAATCAACAGACCCGTATATTCTTTTATCGAGTATAAGCGTTTGCCTGAAGCTATATTAGAACAACCTAAACCTGTTATTATAATTGAAGGCATCTTAATTTTTGAGGATCCCAGATTAGTCGATTTAATGGATATCAAAGTCTTTGTTGATACGGATGCCGATACTCGCCTTGCCAGAAGGTTAATGCGGGATATACACGAGAGGGGCAGGAGTATTGATTCTGTTATTAATCAATATTTTGCAACTGTAAAACCAATGCACGAAGCTTTTGTAGAACCCAGTAAAAAGAATGCGGATATTATAGTCCCAAACGGCGGGCTTAATGAGGTTGCCAGTTCAATGATAATCGAAAAAATCAAGAGCATACTGAACATTGATAATAAATGTATATAAAACACTTTATTAAGTTAGTGTAAAATAATTGTTGGGTTTTTAATAGAATAAAAAATAGAGGTTGACCTTCTATGATAAAATTTTTGTTAACAAGACAAAAAACATAAGAAAGAAGGAACCTCTATGAATACTAGAT
>JBMNTI010000005.1:0-41505 GCA_050945655.1 Acetivibrionales bacterium
CCGTTATATTATTTGGTTCCGAAGAGTCTGTCGCCTGCGTCACCCAGACCCGGAACTATATATCCTATATCGTTCAGTTTTTCATCAACTGCAGCACAGTAAATACCAACGTCGGGATGCTCCCTGTTGAGTCTTTCCACACCATATTTGGAGGCAATCAGGCAAACAAATTTTATGCTTTTCCCTCCCTTGTTTTTTATAAACTTCACAGCATCGCAAGCCGATCCGGCAGTAGCAAGCATAGGATCCAGTATTACAACTTCGCGTTCGGCAATATCCTGCGGCAGCTTGCAATAATATTCAACCGGCTCCAAAGTTTCATGGTCACGGTAAAGACCTATATGTCCGACCCTTGCCATGGGCACCAGCTTCAGCATTCCGTCTACCATGCCGAGTCCCGCTCTCAAAATCGGGACAAAAGCCAGCTTCTTGCCTGATATTACCTTTGTTTGGGCAATCCCCATGGGAGTTTCAATTTCCACCTCTTTTAAAGGAATATTCCTGGTAACCTCGTACCCCATCAGCATTGATATTTCTGAGGCCAGCTCTCGGAATTCTTTGGCGCTGGTGTTCTTATCCCGGAGCAAAGAAATTTTGTGCTGAATCAGCGGATGATCAAAAACAAAAACATTATTATCCATTAAATTTCCTCCCAATGTGAAAAAATTATAAATACTTATCCTCGATTTCCGTAATTCCATCAATACGTCTCTGATGTCTCTCTTCCATGGAAAATTCTGTTTCAAGCCATGTATCAACAATGGCGCATGCAAGTTTTTCTCCAACAATAAAAGCCCCAAGGGCTAAAATATTAGTATCATTATGTTCTCTCGTCAATCGGGCAGAAAGAAGGTCGCCGCATAGCGCCGCCCTGATCCCCTTGACTTTGTTTGCAGCTATAGAAATGCCAATCCCTGTGGAACAAATAAGGATACCCTTTTCACATTGTCCTTTGCTTACCGCTAAAGCTGCTTTCAGCGCGAAGGTGGGATAATCCACCGAATCCGTACTATATGTTCCGTAATCTTCAACTTCATAACCATTTTCTATAAGATGTACTTTTATTCGTTCTTTCAGAGCAAATCCGCCGTGGTCGCTTCCTAATGCAATTTTCAAAGCTCTCGCCTCCCATATTTTCTAAATTAGATTTTATAGTAACATGGCTTCCTTGTCAAAATAATAAATCTTTTTTTTAAATCCGTAGTGTTAGCAAAGGAAAGAGCTTTAAGCAACACATGTAAAGCCTGTTTTTACAGGTGACAAGCAGCGCGAAAACTGTTAACATGCAGGAAGTAATATTGATTATACAATCGTAAATAAGCGGTGAGGTTGCTGCGATTTAAAGTTAAGCATGGATTGCGTAGCCAGCACAACTGGAAACCGATGTTGGAGATGGAGCGCTAAATCGCAGAAGATCCTTCGCTGACGCTAAGGATGACAAATGTCAGCTATAGCCGCTAAACTTTTATAGACTTAATACAATTGGTAGTTTTCGCACAGTCTGTTGCCGAGCCTGAGAAGACGCTTCTCATATTTTATCCAAAACCTCTAAGAGAAGCCCCTCAATTTCCTCCGCGCAATTTTTATATCCATAGTAGTCTTGTCCGAAAGGGTCAATTACATCGGTATCACCTTCAATGCCGGCAAATTCCTTTAATACATGTACCTTGGACGACCATTCCGGATAAATATCAACAATCATTTCTCTATGCCGCTTTGTCATAGTAAGAATAAGGTCTGCATTCTCAATATCCAAATCATCCAATACCTTTGCTCTGTGAGTCTTAATATCAATGCCAAATTCTTTCTTCATAACCTCGATTGCCTGATAGCTTGCGGGATCACCATCAAAAGCATACACTCCGGCCGAAGATACTTCAAAGTTTTCGTCTATTCCTTTTTCTTTAATTATGTCCTTAAAAATAGCTTCTGCCATAGGGCTTCTGCAGGTATTTCCCGTACATACGAAAATAATCCGCTTCTTCATATCAATTTCCCTCTTTTACCTCAATAATTTTCCCCGAGGAAGCCTTTTTGAGCCTGTTCATAATAGCTCTTCCGATTCCTTTTTCCTCAAAGGTTTCCGAATAGATAATATCTACTTTTCTCTCATCAAATGATCTTAAAGAATCGTACAGTCCTGCTGCTATCTGTTCGGCATGTTCTTTCGATCCTACCTCCTCAATTACGTCTGCATCGTATTTATGCGCGTTTTCATGGCTTGTTAAGACCCCTGCTTTCAGACCTTTTGCGCGGCTTTCTTTTACAAGCACATTGATCTTTTCCACGACAGAATTTGATTCTCCGCTTATTAATATCATGTCTGCTTTTGGTGAATAATGCCGATATTTCATCCCGGGGGAGTGCGGTTTAACATCTCCCTTTATTTCCAGAACCGGGTCGGTATATACTTTCCCCAATACTCCCTCCAGCATCTCCAGGGAGATTCCGCCCGGTCTTAAAATGACGGGAATATCGGTGGTAACATCCAGAACAGTGGATTCCACTCCAACTTCACATGGGCCGCCATCAATAATATATTCTACACGCCCATACAGATCTTCGATCACATGCTTGAATATCGTTGTGCTGGGGCGTCCCGAAAGATTGGCACTTGGCGCGGCGACCGGAACCCCCGATTCTTTAATAAGCTTTTGAGCGATAGGGTTGTCGGGCATGCGGACAGCCACCGTGTCCAGACCGGCAGTAGTAATACCGGGAACCAGATTCGACTTTTTAAATATCATTGTTAACGGACCTGGCCAAAAAGTTTTAATAAGTGAAGCGGCTACATCCGGTATTTCCAAAACCAATTCATTAAGGGTCGAGACTTCAGCAATATGAACAATCAGGGGATTATCTGAAGGCCTGCCTTTAGCTTCATATATTTTTTCAACTGCTTCTGCGTTAAGAGCATTTGCCCCCAGGCCATAAACAGTCTCTGTAGGGAAAGCCACCAACTTTCCGTCCCGCAGGGCTTTTGCGGCATCTGAAAATTTCTCGTCATCTGTTCCGTTAATTATAATTGTATTCATTAAGTGTTACCTCT
The DNA here is from genome assembly GCA_050945655.1 of Acetivibrionales bacterium. Taxonomy (GTDB): domain Bacteria; phylum Bacillota; class Clostridia; order DSM-8532; family DSM-8532; genus DTU059. The sequence goes on from JBMNTI010000005.1 coordinate 3,050, forward strand.
GTCCTAAGAATTATTAGTTTGTTGCAGCAACTTTTTCGGTACCCGTTCGTAGGCTTTTACAAAAATAATCTGATTCGCAACTTTTATTATTTATCCGCAAAATTCGCAACTACCATGATTATTATATCAGTAATTAACAAAAATCAATTGTTAAAATAAAAAAAGAGGCTATACCTAAATTTTGGTATAACCTCTTCCTTTACTATCTTTACTATCCTTTTTTTTATGATATTGTATGCCCTTTTCAGCCGGCTTAAGATCATCTTCCAATGGTATATATGCAGGCCTTTTTCCCGTTTTTTGTTCCTTTATTTTCCTGGCGGTACCCTCCTTATAGCACATTTCGCAAAAGTATCCGCTGTTTACAGGTTTGCCGCATAATTCACAACGAATAAAACCCTTATTGTCTCCGACTATCTCCAAACGGTCTTCTCTCAAATAACGTCTGATAGATTTTAATGAAACTCCGATTTTTTGCATTACCTCATTTGAACTGGCGCCGGGGTATTGGGTAAGGAATTCCTTTATTTTTCTGAATTCTTCCTCTTCGATAGGAAAACATGCAGGGCAGACCTCTTCAAATGCTACCTTCTCAAAAAATCTGTGACATCTTGCGCATTCATAATTAGCCATTCTGTCTCCCCTTTGTTATTATTATCTACTCCGAAAGAACAGTAATAGCTATATTTATAAAAATTCTACTTCTTTTTATCAAAAAAATACGACTGATTACTGTTTTGATTCGGGTAATAAGCTCCTGTCATGCGTTTATGCGTATTTGTATTCTTTATCTGCCCCTGTGTTGTTTTCATCTCATCTTTCACAAGAGCGGTGTTTTCATCATCAAGCTGCTTTATTTTATTCAGGTTCTGTAAAATACCGTCAACAACTTTTTTTAACTCGGCTGTACCCGGCAGGTTATACCGGGGCAACTCTTCAAAAGAGTTTAATGAAAGAACCTCCCTGAGCCTTGCCGAATAAACCACAAATTGCTCATCCAGCTTATCCACGGCATCCATCCTCTTTTGACGCTCCTCAAAAAGCCGATCCATTTCATCAAACCTCTGACTTCTTATTACCTCATTTTGGCTCCGGACAAACAAGAGTATCTCATCCAATAGAACCATCTTTTTAGAAGAAATTTCGGTAAGTCTTTGAATGTAATCTTCTGCTTTCATTTAATTCTCCATATTATACCGGCGCTCTTGCCGACTTTCGGCCCTGTTTCCTGGATATTTTCATGGCCTGTTCCCAGGTATCCCTGAGAACCTTCGCAAAACTCAGAACCTCATCAAGTATTTCTGCATCCTTCCCGATGTTGGCATCTATCAGCCTTCTTAGCATATAATCATATATTGAGTTTAAACTTGTGGATATTTCATAATTCATATCCAGTGTGTTCATAAACTCGGAGACTATATTCTGCGCTTTAATAATATTTGTGTTTGCATCTTCTATGTTTCTCTTTTCTATACTGTCGATTCCTCGCATAATAAATTTTACAAGACCATTGTACAGCATCAAAGTCAGTTCTTCAGGACTTGCTGTGAAAATTGAGTTTTCTTTGTACTGATTATACGCGTTATATGCTATCATAACCGAGCCTCCGCTTTCTTCTATTTAAACCTATCCGCAGATTTTACCAGTCAAGATTAAACTGGCTGGCTATCCATGCGCTTTGCTGGTTCATACGTGCAAGCATAGCTTCAAGTGCTGAGAATTTTTTGTAATAGTTTTCTTCTTTTCTGGTAAGCTTTCGTATCAGATCGTTAATTCTGTCATCATAATCACTCAATTGCTCACTGATCAGATTCTTTGTATTAGATAAATCTCCTTCAATTCCCGCTTTTTCAAGAAGAACTCCTTTTTTCCCGCCGGCATCTCTTAGTGTAGAAACATGGTCATCTATAATATCGGATAATCTCTGCAATACACCTGATCTTTTATATCTATCCGCTTTTTGTTCTGCAGTTGCAGTTCTGTCGTAGCTTGGATTATCTGCCGATACTCCGTTTAATAGTCTAACCACTTCGTCGGGCTTACTGAAAAGCGCATTTTTAAACTTGTCTTCGTTCAGGTAAAGTTTGCCTTTGTCTGCATAGGATTTACTTTCAATTCCTATGTCCTTTAATGAAATACTCACTCCCTCAACGGTTTCATACAGAGCCGTGCGCATGGATATAACAAGATGCTGAAGCAGGCTGTCATTACGCAATAAGCCAGTTTTAGCTTTTTCCTCCCATTTTTCAATATCTTTTTCATTCATTTCATTTCTTTGTTCATCGGTCAGAGGAGGAAAATTCCTGTCATAACGTTCCGATATTTCGGTGTGAATATTCTCGATAAGCTTGTTATATTCTTCTATAAAGCTTTTTATATTGTTAATAGCCGATTCGGTATCCTGAGTTACCGTAATGATGTCTCCTTCATCATTTGCCCCATGGGCTTTCCTCAGACTATAGGTTACATCGTTAACAGTAAAATTATTTGTACTTCTAATTAAGGGTTCTCCGTTAATAACGACTTCCGCGTCCACCCCTTCTGTTCTTATGTCCAGATTTAATGCGTCAAAAAAGCTGGATTCGGATAAAACAAGATTATCTCCGTTGCCTGTAACTTTAGATGTCAGCGTAATTTTATCGGTTAGCTCATTATAGCTTATTGTGGCATTTGCCTTTTCATTATTGTTAATTTTGTCAAAAACCTGCTTTAATGTATCGGTTGATTTAAAAGTTATTGTTGCATCATTGATAGTGAACGACCCATTACCCTCTTCATCGAATTCAATAAATGAATTCAATGAATTTTGAATAGTAAAAAGAGGGCTGTTAAACGATAACCTATTTGACTGGCCTGCCGTCAGGCCCAAATCTTCCAGCCCGGCCAGCTCCTCCGTTGCTCCCGACGGACCATAAACAGTTACCTTTGTTGCGCCGTTGGCGGTATCGATTGTAAACTCATTGGTGCCCGAATCAAAAGCAACAGTAAACTTAGACTCGCCTGATGACGTTGTGCCAAAGGCGGCATCCAATGCATCGTGAAGTTCCGCAACAAAATCCTCTCCCGTCGAACCGCCAAGGGTGATTTGCTTGCTCACCCCATCCAACTCCACAAAAATTTTCTTGCCTTCCAAACCGGCAAGCTTTTCAACATCAATTGTACCTGTTATTCCTTTGCTGATTCCAGCCGAGCTTACCATAGTATCAGCCGTAGCTAATTTAACTATTTTAATGCTGTTTTCACCAATCGAAGCGCCACTGCCTGCGGTAGCGGTGACATAGCTGTTATCGCTGCTGCCGGCAGACATAGCTTTGATAGAGCTGTCTGAAAGTAAATAAGAAGCGCGGTTAACTATATCAAAAAACTTACTCTTAAATCCTATTAAAGAGCTGCTTATCTCCCGGTATGCCTCCTGCTTCCATTCTATAACCGTCCTTTTCTGCTTAAGTACATCTAACGGCATCCTCTCGGCTCTCATAAGCTCTGTAACGATGGACTCGGTATCAAAGCCGGAAAAACCCGTCAATCTCATTTGTGAGGTGAAGCCTGATATACCGTTCATATAAGCTACCTCCTCTCATCAACAAGCAATCCGGCCAGTTCAAGCATATTTGCAAACATATCCAAAAGCTTTTCAGGCGGGATTTCTCTGATGACTTCTTCAGTTTCGGAGTCTATTACTTTGACCATTACCTCGTTCAATCTTTCATGAATCTTAAACCTTAGCGACCTATTCTGGATCTCAAATGTATAATTGGCCTTGTTAATAGCTTTTTCTACAAATGCATTGCTAAGCTCTTCGCTTGTATATTTTTCTTCTTTTGCATATTCTTTATCCGTATCTTTCCCCCGGGAAGCAGTAAGCTTTGTTGAATCTATGGAAGATTCCTGTTTTACCTGTGACGGAGCAATGCTTACAGTCTGCTTTAAAGCTGCATCCATGCTTTCAATTCTCATAATAGATCCCTCCATGAATCTTATTCTAAAGGTTATATCGACAAATTTCTTATATATTATTAATTAAATTTTACCACCATAAAGTAGAATAATATTAGGAAAAACACGTTGCAGAAAAAACTTTTTTTGTTTAGCTATAAAGTTAGGTGGTAAATTTCCGATATAAGTAGTGTGAGTATTTCATATTTTATTGGCGCCGAAAAATATGAATACCCATAGCCATGATTCCGATTAACAGGAATCAAATATTGCCGGGAGAAAGGATTCTCCCAAAACAATAATCAAGGAGGATTTTATTATGAGAATTAATCACAACATCGCATCACTGAACACTTATCGTCAATTATCTGTTAACACAACCATGGGAAGCAAGTCTCTTGAGAAATTGTCTTCAGGTTACAGAATCAACCGTGCAGGCGACGACGCAGCTGGTCTTGCTATCTCTGAAAAAATGAGAGGTCAGATTCGTGGTCTGAATCAGGCAGAGCGTAACGCACAGGACGCTATCTCTCTTATCCAGACAGCAGAAGGCGCACTCAATGAATCCCACAGCATTCTGCAGAGAATGAGAGAGCTTGCTGTACAAGCTGCATCTGACACTAACACAGATGACGATCGTGCTGAACTCCAGAAGGAAATCGAACAGTTGACTTCAGAAATCGACAGAATTTCAACAGATACCGAATTCAACACCATGAAGCTTTTGAATGGCAGTTTCGGTACTACTGCATTGAAATTCCAGGTTGGTGCTAACTTTAACCAAGTCGTTTCCTTGACAGTAGGCAACATGAATGCAGAAACATTGGGTGTTGGTACTACAGCAATTAATCTGTCATCACAGGTAAGCGCATCGGCGGCAATTACAACCATTGATACAGCAATAGGCGAAGTATCTTCTGAACGCGCTAAACTTGGTGCTATGCAGAACAGACTTGAACACACCATCAACAATCTGGGAACGACTTCTGAGAACCTGACAGCATCTGAATCCCGTATCCGTGACGTTGACATGGCAAAAGAAATGATGGAATTCGCCAAGAACAGCATCCTGCAGCAGGCAGCAACAGCAATGTTAGCTCAAGCAAACAGCCAACCACAGGGAGTATTACGACTCCTTCAATAAGCAAGATATATTGTCTAGCTATAGAGCTCGGCTGTTTGAGGGCGTCTTAAAGAGCAATCTTTAAGAGTATCACCGGGTGAATTGCTGGGACTTCCTTAAGCCGCTTTCACTACAGCATAATTCGAAAGAATAAGTGCGATAGTTTGAAAAGTAAAGCGGATTGGATAATCAGCAGCCAAATTCCTGTACCGAAAGGTTGGAGAAGGTTCAACGACTAGAACGTACCGGCTAAGGCGTGAAGCTATGTCGATGAGGTTCGTAGGGCTATGAGGTTGGCCCGAAGTACCCGGCTCCAAATACAACGTTTGGATGAAGATATAGTCTGGCAATTATCGAAAGGTAATTGGTTAACCGCAAGCAAATCAGCAACCTCAGGGAGTATTACAGTTGCTCCAATAATCTAAGTATTAAAGCCTTTAGATTTAAGGGACAGCCAGATGCTGTCCCTTAAATTTTACCCTCTTTTCTTGATCTACTGTTTTGTCAGCAGCACTTTGGTATGGACAGAGTATATATGAAACTACTGAAAAAGCCAGTAATTTGTTACTCTGATATTTTCATCAGTATCTCACATATATTCTTATTTGATTGTAACATATGGTGTGATAAAATATGATAAACAATGCCGCTTCACATTCTGTATCCGAAAAGGAGAAAATTATGAAAATATCAACCTGTCTTATCGTTAAAAATGAAGAAGAGAATATCAGCCGGTGCCTTGAGAGTATAAAAACCGTTTCAGATGAAATTATTGTCGTTGATACCGGTTCAACTGATAACACCGTTGAAATAGCCCGGAGTTTAGGCGCAAGGGTATATTTTTATGAATGGGATAATAACTTCAGTAACGCAAAAAATTATGCCTTGGATAAAGCAACGGGAGATTGGATTATTTTCCTTGATGCCGACGAATATTTTGATGAAAAAACCTCAAAAAATCTGGCACATGTATTAAATCGCATTAATAATAACAAGGCATATGATGCAATCCTATTCAAAATGTATCACACCGAAGGGTGTAACGGAAGAATTATATCTGAGAACCCAACCGTCCGGGCGTTCAGAGGACATAATAAGATTCGCTTTTTTGGCGCGGTGCACGAGCAGCCCCTTAATAAAGGCAATACTTTATATGCAGCCAACATAACCGATTACTCTTTAGTGGTTTATCATACCGGTTATTCATCTGTTTTGCTGCCTGAAAAAATAAATCGGAATCTTAAAATTTTAAAGGATGAAATCGCAAAAAATCAAATTACAAATCTTACCTACTATTATATGAGCTCAATGAATAATAACCTGAATAATTCCGAGGAATCAATAAAATATGCTCTTCTTGCCCTCAAGGAACCCACATTCGAAAAAACCATCATGGCATATCAGCCATATGTTTTCTTAATTGATAATATGGTTAAGCTAAAAGATAAACATACCTTCGAAGAAATTGAAAAATACATAGAAGAGGCTATCAGCCGTTTCCCGGCCCATCCTGAGATCTGGTATGTAATAGGTAATGCAAGAAAAGAGCAAGGTGATTATCCTGCAGCCATTGAAAGCTATCACAAGGCATTGGAATGTAATAAGAATTTTAATTTGCTATTGAATAATAATTTCCCGGCACGGCTTGGGCTTGTTTATTTCTATTTGGCAGAATTATTTAAAAAGACAGGGGATCCCGTTCAAGCCCTTGATTACTATTTCGAATCCCTTAAAATTAATAAACACAATTTCGATACCATTTACGGGCTTTATGAATTAATAAAAAATCAGGAGCCGGCCAATATAATATTATTCCTGAATAGCATATATGACAAACAAAATAAAAACGATCTGGTTTTTCTCAATACAGCCATGGCTAATCTTGGCAATACTGTACTTGCAAATTACTATTATAAACTGCATGAAGGCCTGTGACTCGAGGCAGGTTTAAATAATAGTGATATAAATTATTTTATAACTTCTGATAGTGATCTGGCCCTTTTAATATATTCAGGCAACCTATTTTTTAGTTCTTGCCTTACTTTTTTTTCATTCTCCATTAATTTTTCAAACATCGATAATATGGAATCGTCATGATATACACTTTGGACGGGTAAAACGAAATCTTCGACACCTAAATCTTTAGCAATGCCTTTCGATTTTACCGAATAACCTAAAACCATGGTAGGAATACATGAAGCATAGGCAGCAATTGATGCATGGGTTCTGGAAAATACTCCAAAACGGCAATTAGAGATTATAAATTTATATTCCGCCGCGCTTAAGTTCTTGCTTATCAGGCAAATCCGTTCAGAATTCCGAAATTTAAGATATATTTTTTCCAGTATTTCAAGATCATTATCCGTTGGCATCAGGACATGCGGTATTAATGCAATATTCAAGTCTGTTTTTTCAATTATTGAACTAATCAATATTTCAGTGTTTCTCATAACCGTCCCCTGGATTTTCTCCCGCCTTACAATAAGCGGCCCCAGATTCAGGGCGACTGTGTTGCCCTTAAGGAAATTATCCGGAAGAGGACATTCTTCTGGCTCAAGCAGAAATGCTACATCCGAGCAAGAGACCACATTTTCAAGACCGTTGCCTTTTAATGCTTCGTATGTAATTGATTCTCTGGCTGTTATAAGGTGGTGGGATGCTAAAACATCAATCATTTCATCATCTATCACAGACGGTTCAATAGAACAACTCCACAATATACTCCTGGCTCCGCGCTCAAGTGCTGTTTCATGTATTACCTTCCACCTTCGCCAGTTATCATAGCAATAATTATCACCTCCAACCGACAGACAAACCGTGTCGCTTGTTATACTCTCCAAGGTGGATTTATAAATCAGACTGTCATATATACCTTTTACCTGAGAATTTCTATCCAGTTCAAGATATTTAGAATCACGTATTAAGTACCCATCAACCGGCATATCAAACTCCAGATCCTGCTCTTTAAAATGGGTAGATAAAATAATCCTGTCGTTCGGATACAGAGTTCTTATAATACCGACAGTACATTTAATAATTGCTTCGGCACCGTGATTATACGCTCCTCCATGCCCATACAATAAAAACTGCTTCATTTAACCAGCCTCTTTTTAAGCTCTTTAAAATCCAAATCATCAGGCAATATCTGATCCCAGTTAGAAAATTCTTTAATGGCTTCATCGATTTTAGCCAGATCAATAAGCAGCGAGATTTGTATCTTCTTGAAATAAACAAAGTAATCGTGCAATTCAAGCTTAGCCGACAGATTAAGAGCCATCTTTATAAAGTCCTCTATATAATTATCGGGAATATCCGCTCCTTGTACAATTAACCCTTCAATTTGCTTGAGTGCTTTTACTTCGTCACTATTAATAATATTAAAAACAATGTTTTTAAAATAAACCAAAAAACACGCATCAGCCCCGGAAAGATATGAAGATGATTTAGAAACCATACTTATCTTTGCATCAATGTTTGACAAATCATCCCTATTTATCAGCCGTTCTCTTATTTTTGTCAAAAGGAGGAAAACATCTCCTTTTTCCCAATCTTCAATGCTTGTCGGATATATATTCATAGCGGTAAGTATATCGGCAGCCATATCCATTTGGTCGCAGCGAACCTCTTTTTGTGACAGCACCCAAGAAGCAACCTGTTTGAAAAGCTGATCCTTCTCAGATTTAAGGCCATGCCACTTAATAAGGTTCTGAGTGCACCGGTTACTAAAGACATCGTAAAATTTCAGCAGTTTTTCGGAAATGCACATCTGAGTATTCAGTAATACATTTAAGGTATCGGTGATTGCATTAAGATAAACGAGGTATAAAAAGTCCATATTTGTTTCGCTGATTCTGCCTATTTTTGAAATCAAAAAATCGCAAGCGGCATCAAAAAGTATTTGATCAGATAAAATACGATTATTATCAAATTTATATGAAACAGATTTCGGTGAAAGATAGTACTTATGCAATGATTCTGTGAGAATTCCAACTCGGGCCGCATTGCGGAACGCTTCCATTGCAAATATGGTATCAGCACCATATGAAATACTTTTTTTATATTTAAAGTCGCAATTGCGCAACACATTCAGACGGTATGTTTTACCCCATATCGTTCGCAAAAACTGATGGTATTTAGGGAAGTCCTCATCGAAGTTCTTATCCTCCAGCAGCAGATTACTTTCAAGCTTTCTTGAAGCCAAATATTTTCCGCTTCCTGCATCAAGAAAATCGCTACTACATGCCGCAACATCCAGGTTATTCTCTTCCATAAAGCTGAGCATTCTTTCAAGAAAGTTTGGGTAATATTCATCATCTGCATCAAGCTCACATAAATAGCAATCGTCACCGTGATTTCTTATAACATCCAGTATTGAATTTCCGCGATAATTGATTTCATTACGCAGGGGAATGATACGATTATCCCGTTCGGCATATTTTTTTATTATCTCATATGTACCATCCGTCGAGGCATTATCAAGAAGATAGTATATAAAATCCGTGTACGTTTGGTTAAGAATACTATCAACCGCTCGGCAAATAGTTTTTTCAGCATTGTATGCAGGGGTATATATAATAAATTTACTCATTTAATCACTATCCTTGCTTTTTCGTAATGTTTTTATCTCGTTATGCACCCAGAGATGCTATTATATCTCCGACAACCTGCCTATAGATTTCCCCACCCTCTTGTGTAAATAACCATGTCTGAATTTCACTTAAAAAATTCTGCTTGTTGGAATATATTCCGACTCTTTCCCAATTCTTGAGAACATACTGGGTCATATCATCAGAAAAAATATCATGCAGACTTTTGAGTTTTTCATATAAATCAGCATCGGCCTGTTGTATCCTTGGGATGATGTATTTCAGCAGAATGAAAAATAGAACCCATAAATAATCTTGATTTTGCTTGCTTAACTCCCCATAATCAAGCAAATATTCCCTGCTAATTTCATGAAGATATTTACAAGCTTTGAACCAGTCCGGATTATACCGATATGAACCAGTATCAGGTGAGATATAGTATTTATGCAGACATTCGGCAAGGACACCTGCGCGGTTTGCTTTATGAAACGCCTCCATGCAAAAAGCAGTATCTGAGAAATTCATTGCGTTTTTAGACCATTCAAAATTGCATCTGCGTAATAGCTCAAGCGAATAGACCGCGCCCCATATCGTGACCATAAAATTTCGGTAGTATGGAAACTGCCCGGCAAAATCTGATCCCTCCAGCAATAACGTTTTATCTATTACCTTTTGTTTAATTGTTTTACCGGTTTTTCCGTCAAGCCATTCACTCCCGCAGGTTGCAACTTCAAGGTCGTTTTTTTTCATAAAAGAAATCATTTTTTCGAGGAAGTCGGGTGCATATTCATCATCTGCATCTAAAATAGCGTAATAATGCGTTCCCTTATATTTCAACAGCTCCGATTCTATTAATTTCACATTACTCCACCCATTAATGCCTGTTAATGAAGTGTTATACTCATTACGAAGAAGCTGTATTCTTTTATCCTTAAACGCATATTCATTCATGACATCAAAAGTTTTATCATTTGAAGCGTTATCACATAAATAATAAACAATATCACGGTATGTCTGATTCAATATACTATCAATGGCACGCCGGATGGTTCCTTCGGCGTTGTATGCTTTCGTAAAAAGAAAAACCATGTTGTTTCTCCTTAACAGTCTTTCTTAAAAAATCTTTTCAAGCGGGGGCAACTTACCAGCCGCCTGTTCTGCAACAGGCACTTCCATAGACGAATATCCCCGGCCCCAGCAATATTTGCAAGCATCAATATATTTTTTACGCATCAGGAAAGATTCAATTTCATCTCTCAAATTATCGGAAATAACATTTACACTGTCTGCTTCACATGCCGGAATTACTCCAAATTCTTCAGAACGTGCGTTAAACTGACATCTGTATATTCTGTTCTTAATCAAAAAAGGATTATGTATGTCTTTTCCTTTACAGCAATTATCAAATACATGTTGAGTTTCTTCTTCACTTCTGTCGTACTTATATGCGCGGGTTACCTTATACCAATGCTGTGTAGTGGAATGGTGCGATATCCCTTTTGCCTTGAGACACTCCTTCAACTCGGACATTTTATACGAGTGTTCACCATAATCGGAAATCCATATGATGATCTTGGGATCTTTAAGCAACTCGAGTGTATCATTCCCGGGAATAATTGTGCCATTAGTTATAACCCAGATATATTCTACTGTCTGATATGAAATCAGCTTTTTGATTATTCTGTCAAAATCTTTATGCAAAAATGTTTCTCCCCCCTCAAGATAAATGTTGGGGAAGAAACCAAGAGGCAAAACACGGTCAAGAACTGTACAAAGCTCTTCATAATCATAATCAACAGGTTTTTCGTAGTATGGAGCAAATGCCATACACTCAATGCATCTTAATGTGCATCTTTCGGTGATTACAACAGTCAGTGCGCGCCCCTTTTTCGACCTTTTGTCCAAAAAAGTCTGCGCTACATGAAAAATGTTGACTGTAGGCGGCAAACAGTCCTCCACATCGTCTGTTTCAAACTCCAGAAACAATGGAGAACAATCATATATCTTCTTATACCCTAATGCCTTGAGTCCATCAACTAAGTTTCCCTGAAGATATGGTGTAATAATAATGACGGCGTCCGGATATTTCTCACGCATTGTGCCAGGTGAAATGACAGGGTATCCGAAATACTCCGTTCCATGTTTTCGCTTGTCGCTATCTGCAAAACATATGATATCGATTCCCCGTTTTTTAAGGAGTCTCATCACAATAACACCATTTACTCCTGCACCGTATAAAATAATATTACCGCTTATTTTCGAATAATCAGGCTGGGGAATGTCTTTGAAATATTCCGAATGATTATATTTATAAAGCACAAAAGTTCCTCCTTATGATAGTATATCGCAACTAATGAAGCGATCCATCCACTCCTTCTCAAAATCCTGTATAAATTTCCCGTTATAAAATTCATTCCAATGCTGCCGTAATTCTTCGCACATAAATCGAAGCGGCTCTTCGCAATTAGTCAGTCCATATCGGTTAATCTTCTCAACCATTGAAATCATGTAAGACCATTCGCTGAAAATAGCTAAATCATGCAACCGGGGTAATACCGAGCTTATATACTCTGTCCTCTCCCTGAATGCATTCAGATATTCAAAAAGCTGAGCCGGGTTAAGCAGATTATGCTTTGTGGCTGCGCTTGAATTGTTTCCGGGGTGACGATAAAAGCAATACTTCGGCAATCCATGCGCAACTACTGTTTTTGCATTGGCGAAGTAGCGATATGTCGTCGAAATGTCGTCATAGCACCCTGTATTAGAAAAACGAATAGTGTCAAACATTTCTTTCCTGATAAGCTTGGTCGGCATTGCGGCATTATACAGCCTGCGCCATAAATAATTAACTGTTGCTTCCTCAGCATTCATTACATATTTTTCATCATATATGTAAATACCATTTGGCAGTATTTCGCCATTTTCCTCTTTTGTTGAACCACATACAGCAATGTCTGCATCATGGGGCTCGGCAAGGTTATATAGAAACTCCAAAAAATCAGGTTCGGCATAATCGTCGTCATCAATAAATGCGACATACTTGCCATTTGCAGCATCCAAACCCGCGTTACGCCCGCTTCCTATATTTCCGCGCTCCCGATGAATAACTTGAATTCTTGAATCTTTTTGTGCGTACTCATCGGCAATAATACCGCTGTTGTCAGTCGAGCCATTGTCCACTATAATGAACTCGAGATCCCGATAAGTCTGGTTCAGTATGCTCTCAACGGCTCTGACAACAAGCGTTTCTCTATTATACGTAAGCATTATTACACTTATCTTTGGTTTTGGCATATTTAAGCCCTCCCAATTTATACAGCATACAATATCGTACTATATATCCCTTCAGAATCTGTTCCGCCCTTGAAGCATTTCTCTAAGATTTTCAAGCGATCTAAACCATATGGGTTTGGTATCCACCAATATCTTATCAAATTCTTTTCTTATGATACTCAAATTTACTCCTCCCAAATCTTCCACGGTGCCTTTCCTGTTCTCCAGTAATCTTCCAGATACCCTTTATCCCTCTGAGTATCCATGCATTGCCAGAATCCGTAATGTTTATATACCCCAAGTTTTCCTTCGGTGCTTAATCTTTCAAGGGGTTCTCTCTCAAGGATGGTATCATCACCTTTTATATAACCGAATACTTGAGGTTCCAGCACCATAAATCCTGCGTTAATCCAGCCACCATCCTCAGTTGCTTTTTCTCTAAATCCGGTAACTTTTTTATCACTTTCGTCAATATCCAAAACTCCGAATCTGCCTCCTGGCTGTATGGCAGATAAAGTTCCAATAAAACCGGCTGCTTTATGCTGTTTGATTAAAGCATGTAAGTCTATATTACTGACACCATCCCCGTAGGTCATCATAAAAGACTCCTCGCCTACGTATTTTTGTATCCGCTTTATACGCCCTCCTGTTTGCGTATTAAGCCCCGTATCCACCACTGTAACCCGCCATGGCTCGGCTACATTGCTGTGAATAGTAATTTTATTACAGGCAGAAAAATCAAATGTAATATCCGATCTGTGAAGGTAGTAATCTGCAAAATACTCTTTAATGACATATCCTTTATAACCGCAGCAAATAATAAAATCGTTAAACCCAAAACATGAATAGTATTTCATAATGTGCCAAAGTATTGGTGAACCTCCGATTTCTATCATCGGTTTTGGTACAAGATGACTTTCCTCACTTATTCTTGTTCCAAATCCACCGGCCAATATTACAACTTTCATAGATTCACGCTCATTTCCCCTGTTTCTTTCGCATAATCCCTATTAAAATATATCGGCATATTGGTTTAAAGTTTTACCCGACTAATTTCCGGCTAATTTGTCGACTTCTCTGCTCTCAATAATTTAGATAGATACTATTAAACAAAACAAACCGGTCATGTACACTATTATCAGGGTAATAGACCGGTTTGTTTTCATTATGAAATAAACAGAAAACGTTTATTAACCATCTTTCTTCTTGAACTTCTCATTAAGTAATTGGATATTGGTATCTTTTCCCGCCACAGCAGAGAGATTCTCTTTTTTGATTTCATCATAAATCTCTTTTCGATGAATAGTAACACTTCTGGGCGCATCGATTCCTATGCGCACCTGATCCCCTTGTATATCTATAATCGACACTTCAATATCGTGCCCGATCATAAGCGATTGTCCTTTTTTTCTTGTCAGTACAAGCATTTTATCACTCCTTGAAAGCCCGCCAGAGCTTCAAATTTTAGTTTGACCGGTTAAGGTAGTATCTGATGGGTAGATTGTCGTCCTGCTGAATAATCTGCTTGCCAAGTTTCTTCTCCAAGTTAATCAGTATGGGTGCCTTCAGATTAACTCTTATGTCATTTATATTCTCAGGAATAACTACAATAGTCAAGGTCAATACCTTATTGACATCAGTTATTTCAAGAAGCTCTACATCCTCGTCTTCCACATCAACGCCATATCCGTCATAAACCATAAACGGGTCTGTGACGATAAAACATAGTTCAGTCATATCTATGCTCTGTAGCCAGAAGAAAACTGACTCGCTCGCATCATTGCCGATTAATGCATACTTTTTATTGTTTTCAAATCCCGGAAGTCCCTCCGGAAAGTAAATAACATCGGCCTCATTGATTTCTATAACACCAAAATGCTTTGTTTCAACCTGCATAACAAAAAACCTCCGTTTATTATCTTAGAAAATCCACCAAAGAAGGCTGGATTATGCGAGCCCCAGTTGCCAACGATGCTTTATACACATTTTCTTCATTTTGCAAATTCATTATTGACTCTGCTATATCCACATCTTCGTTTTTACTCATTAGCATTGTAAAATTTACATTATCATCCTCTAGCCGGCCTGCTGTCAGTTCGACACGGTTCATACGCGCACCCAAACCTGCCCGGACACGCATAAGGTTCCCCAGTTCATCATCTATATCGCCCAGAAGACTTGAAAGCTGTGATTTATCGTCTGTTTCCAAAGCTGTTATTACCTGATCAAAAGTATCCACAAATTCGCTTTTTGTTCCTGCCGTAGCCCCTATTACAGTCCTGTTGAACAAGTCGCTTCCCGGTACATTTATATTGATATCATCTCCTATGCCTATTTCAAATCTGATTTGCTCACTGTTGGATACGTCAACATTAAATGTTCCGTCATCATTCAGTAAAGGCTTATCGGTTTTATAACCCGAAAAGATGTACCTCCCCGCATAAGTTGCGTTTCCCAGGCTTATAAGCTGGGATCTTAACTCTTTGGCTTCCTCTTTGATTTTTTCAAGATCTTCGTCGGTATTAGTTCCGTTGGCAGCCTGATTTGTAATTTCTTTGATCCTATGTACAAGCTCGGTCATTTGGTTCATTGTTGATTCGGTAATATCCATCCAAGCTGTAGCATCATCCGTGTTACGTTTATATTGAGCGATTTCGGCTACATCGGTACGAAGCTTCAGTGCTTTGGAAGCAACAATAGGATCGTCCGACGGAAGACGGATCTTTTTTCCTGTCGCCAACTGGTTATAATACTTTTGAGTTCTGTTCAAATTACTTGACAGACTTTGCATCATATTATTGATAAGCATATTATTTGTAATTCTCATAGTGTTTACCTCCCGGTTTCAGATTCCTGATTCTATATTCCTAAGCGGTTTACGAGTATATCCAATACTTCACTGAAAGACTGGATCATCGCGGCTGCCGCACCGTATATCTGCTGTTGTTTAACGAGATTTGCCATTTCTTCGTTTAAAGATACTCCTGATATAGAATGCCGTCTGTTCTCCAACTGAATTGTTATGCCTTCCTGAATATCCAGATATTGATTATACTGCTGGCCGTCAACACCCATCGAAGAGATAAGCGTCTTGATATAGTCCTCAGGAGCACCTTCCATAAACATATATGTGTTATGCCGCATCTGCAGCAAATTATGTATGTTTTCGTTATTTCCGACTTCCCCGGCTGCCGACGAAGCCGCTATGCTTTCGCTTGGATCATTATCGATTTCAAAACTTATCGAAAAATTTCTCGCCGTAATATTCTTATATCCTGCTGTCAGCCTTTCATCCCAGGGCGTCGTAATGTCATCTGTTATACCCATTTGTGAGGCATATTCCAATGCCCGGGTCTCAAATTCGGCACTTGACACAGGACGACCATATTCATCCAATAAGGTGAAGAAACGGATTCCCGCAGGCGGATCTCCGGGCACAGAGCTTAATGTATAACCGTCAACGTGACCGTTTGTTTTATCTAATATACCATCACCGTCCGTATCTATAATACCCTCGTTAAACGACATGGCAAAAACTCTTACAAACTCATTCATTTTTCTTTGGTAATAAGGAATCCCCTTGCAATTTGGAGTGTTCTTCCCATCGGCGCCTAAGATTCCGTCATTGCCGTCGCGCATATCAATATAACCCTTAAGCTCTCCGGATTTAAGCTGGAGCTTATTGCCGTCGGCCCAGGATACTTCAAAAAGATTCTCCATATCCTCTTCGTTAAGCTTAACATCTCTGCTCTCACATTTTAAGTGTACTGCCTGTTCATGGTCTACCAAAGCCTTCCCGCTGATAGTCACAACAAAACGGGTTTCTTTTTCGCCATTGGGAAGCTTTAATCCCGTTTCAGTTTCGTATGCACTGCAATTAACTAATTTTGATAATTTATCCACAAGATGACCCCTTCTGTCCCTTAGGTCATTAGCCTTGTTGCCCATAACTTCAAAGTGATATATCTGCAGATTCAGATCTCTTATTTGGTCGGCAAGGTTATTTATTTCCTCCACCTTGGCATTGACCATATTATTAAGATCCTCCTGGAGATGATCAAAATGTATGGCGACACTGTTAAAATACTTAGCAACAGCTACACCTTTTTCTTTGACCATAGCTCGGGTAGAAAGACTTGACGGGTCGGTGGCCAGAATTTGAAGCGCGCTGTAAAAATCACTAATTATTTTAGTATACCCGTTTTCGCTCGGCTCATTGTATATGGCTTGCATATCATCTATTATTGTAGACTTTACACTCCACTCGCCAAGATATTGGAACTCGCTCCAAAACTTCTCGTCCAGGAAGGTATCTCTGATTCTGTCTACACTTACAACATCGGAACCCGTTCCCAGCATCCCCGCACTATTCGCCACAAGCAACGGGCGGGAGGCAGTTTGAATAACAACCTGTCTGGAATACCCTTGTGTAGTTACATTATCTATATTATGAGCTATATTGGCCATCGCACGCTGTGAAGAATAGAGCCCGCGCATGGCTATTTCCAATCCCATATATGTAGTATTATTCATTAAATCACCCGACCTTTTGGCTTTCTATTCATTCACGGTACAGTATCCCGATTTAGTAATAACAAGTTTTATATTGCTCCCATTCTGAACATAACCGTCTCCAGCATCTGGTTTACAACATCAATTACTTTTGCGTTGGCATTATATGCAAATTTAAATTTAATCATATTTGTCATTTCTTCATCAAGCGAAACGCCCATTACCGATTGACGAATGGCATCGGCTTGCGTTACAAGACTTTGATAGCTTTCAACCATTGTGCTTGCTTCATAGCCCTTATTGCCTAAATCCAGAATTATGTTCTGATAATAAGTATCCAGACTCAGTATCTTTTTGTTGCCTGTCATGAGGTTCTTGTTTCTAAGACCGGCAATGGCAAAAGCTATTGTGTTGTCGCCGTTGGCATTACTGGTGGAAGCGGCAATATTGTTCAAATCTTTAAGATCATCACTGATCTTTATATTCCCCATCTCAATAGGTAAATTAGGCTCTATAGGCTCAAAAAAGAATCCACCGTCGCCGCCATTCAGGGTTTTCCCTGACAGATGCAATCTGTTGACCTCTCTTGCCATTATGTTAATTAAAGCATTCAACTGTCTTTTTATCGAGGAAATTATATTTAAATTTTCGGGCACGCTTGCTATTTTTGTATTTATATCCTTATTCATATTGGAGGAGATCTTCCCCATAAGTGAAGTAAAATCTGTGCCTGCCGTATTATCATAAAGGGTTCCCCCGGTTCTGGCGGTTATTGCATTCCAGCCGTTTTCTCCGGCATCTCCCTCGGTATGGTATGCCGGATCGGCAGCTACGGAAACCACTATCCCGTTTTCATTAAGTGTTTTTACATAGTCATTTATCGTATCAGAATCTGTTACAACACCATTACCGTTTATACTTTCGGCTGTAAATACCATAAGATACTTATTAACTCCCTCTGTGTAGGAGTTGTTGTCTATCGCGTCTACAACGTCGGCAAAATTATTGGAATCTCCCGGATCGGGAGTATCCGGAATAGCGGCGGTTAAAGCGGCAGCGTCTTTTCCGAAGCTGGTATTTGTTACGGCAGCCGATCCTCCGAATGTTACCAGCCGCAGATTATAGTCTATTCCTCTGCTTCTTAAATCATCGACTAAGGTTGAAATCTGTGCTTTTACATCGGAAAGATAATAGGCGCTCGTATTTGAAATGTCAACGGCTATGGTGATATCGGCTGTGGTATTTGGTGAACCGTTATCATAGCTTCCTTTTGCGCCGCTGACCTCTCCTCTTGCTTCCATCAATCCTTTAATTATTCCTCTCCCTACATCTATGGAAATATTTCCTCCGATGTACTCTACCATAGGCGTGTAGAAGTGAGAAAGTGATTCATTCGGTGCTGCCACCAGTTTTGTCTGGACTCCTTTGCTGACCAGGAAATATCCGTCGACCAAAATATCCATACTGCCGTCCCTGGTTTCCCAGGTTTCAACCTTTACCAACTTAGATAGCCGGTCACACAGCTCATTTCTCTGGTCATAATAGTCATTCGGAAGGTTGCCCGCCGCCTCGGCGCTCATGATTTTTACATTTAAGGCGGCGATTTTCTCGGTTATATCGTTTACTTCGTCTATCCGTGCCTTTATTTCCGTATTTAAATCGTCCTGCAGCTTGTTTATTTGGCTTCCTACCTGGTTCAAATAATTTACAAGCGCATCGGATCTTTGCTTTACTAATGCTCTTATTGTAAGGCTTTCAGGAGCTTTGCTCAGCTCTTGAAATGCGTCCCAAAACCTGTTAAGAGCTGATTGAAATCCTTGCTGGATCGGTTCTCCAAGAATTAATTCCAAATCGGTTACAGCTTTATTTCTGCTCTCCCAATAGCCTAAATTATTGCTCTCGCTACGGTAAATGTTGTCATTAAAGGTATGGCGAATCTGGCGGATCTGCTGGATATCGACACCCATTTCCACAAACCAGTTCCCGTACCTCCCGGTAACTGTAGAAGCCATAACCGCACTCTGTCTTGAAAAATTGGGGGTGCCAAGATTAGCCACATTGTGGCCTGTGACTTCCAATGCTTTTTGATTAGCCGACAAACCAGATATTGCCGCATCAAATCCGAAAAAACTTATGGACATGTTTTACCCCCTACTCTTAGTACTTTAAATCAAACATGCTTCGTTTGTTTGCCGAAGACACCTCCAGCCCGCTCTTCCCATATGTTGACGCCACAGGATCCGGATCTGTTAATAACTGAATATTGAAATCCAAATATTTTATGGCATTCTCAATTAATTTTTTATTTATTTCATTGCGTGCGGAAAGTTTAGTCAATAAATCCGACATCTTGGTATGAATTCCGCCCAGTTGTTTTTTGTATGGTTCTTTTAAAAGCTTCTTAAGTTTTGCTATAGTCAAAGTTTTATAATCCTGGCCTAACCTTTCGGCTAAAGCTTTTACAATCTGCTCCCTTACCTGATTCAATTTAACGGTCTGCTCAGCCATCTTTCTTTCCTGCTCGGAAATAGTCACCAGAGCCTCCGCATCATTTTTAACGAGAATATCAGTTTTGCTTTCTGCAATTTTTAAAATTTCCGAATATGTTCTATATTCATAACCCAAAGCGGTTATAAGATTTTCGGCCAAGTTGTTATCAGGCATTTTAACACCTCCCGGAGCTTAAAGATGGTATTCATAATTTTTATCGGCATAAATTAAAGACGAAATAACCTCGGGTTATTTCGTCTTTTTTAATTTCTTTCAGCTACATTTTATTGTCTTTAAATGATGTTACTATTTTTTCCGCCACATCTGATGCCTTAACCATATAGTTGCCGCTATTCATCTTTTGTATAATCCCATTAATTTTTTCCTGCCTGACATCCGGAATTTGTCTTACTGCTCTCATAGCTATGCCAAAATCCTTAGCTGTCCCGGATATTGAAAGCTCATCTTTCTTTGATGATGCCTCCCCGACCTTTGAAGGCCTGTCAATTTTACCTGTACTTCCATAGATGCCCGATACCTTGGGAATATTTCCCCAAATCTTCATTGTTAATTCCTCTCCTATTTTTATCACATTTGCTGGAATTTTCAGCACACTAATCTTTTGTGAATTGTGGATATTTATCCTGACATTTTTATTATCGTCAGTTGTTTTACCACACTTAATAGGATTTTTTGTTTCCCGTTATATATTTTCCGCAAAGGCTAATCCTCATTTTTACGTTCGCCGTGAAGATATCTTAAGCCCCTGCTTTCCTCCTTAGATAATGGCGTATCACCTTTTGAATAGGCATCCTTTAATGTTTTACCCACGCTTATCATATCATTCGCTAAACGCTTGGAACAAGTTATGCAAAAACGGCCACTTTTAATTCTGACACCACAATTTTCACATAAAAGCGCAATAGGGCTTGACTCGGAAACCTCCAGCCGTCCCTCTTTTAAAAAGCGATAAATCAATTGGATAGGCACTTGTGTTTCCCTGGATACCTCCTGAATAGTAGCTCCGGGAAAATCCCGCACAAAAAGTCTTACTCTTTCAAATTCTTCTTCTTCAATTTTCTTGCAGGCATCGCAAATCTGAGGGCCTGTGGTATGCATGAATATCCTTCTACACCTGCGGCAATTCTTGACCTCCGGCATTTTTACACCTCCAGATAAGTAACTCATTATATATATCGTCATTTTTCGGCTGCTGCTAATACTAAGGCATAAACAAATGCAAATCCATCCTCTTTTAATATTTTAGCACATGTATTGATAGTCGTGCCAGTAGTTAACACATCATCCACTAAAAAAATCTTTTTTTTACGGATATCATCCTTAGAAACATTATCATTTATGATAAAAGCTTTTTCCAGGTTTCTTAACCTGTCATCTCTTTTCAACAGACTCTGTGGTCTGGTATTCATTATTTTTAAAAGCATGTCGGCTCGCACTTCTATTCCAAGGAGCCGTGCAGTTTCCCTTGCCACCAGCTCAGATTGGTTGTAGCCTCTTTGTCTTTTTTTCTTAGGGTGCATAGGTATCGGAACAATACAGTCTATATCCGGTAATGCTTTTTGCTTCGCAAGTTCCTCATAAAGCAAAGTCCCCATTGTCTTAGCCAGTTTAGGGTGATTTTTATATTTCATATTATGAATAGCGGTTTCTATCCCGTTTTCATAGTAAAACGCAGCAAAGACACCATCTAAGTACGGCATACGTATATTCTTGAAAAATTTCCTTTCGAGGCAGGGCAGGTTCTTTTTACATGCATCACAAATATATAGGGCTGCATCTTCATTTAATATGATGTCGCAAACCATACATTTTGCAGGATAAACCAACCGAATAAGCTTCTCAATAAAAGGCAGCCTGTTTTCCCTTATCCCACTTTTCACAAAAGCCTCTCCTTTAACCCTGAATATCGTTTTTTCTCATTTATGTTCTTGATCATTTTCTCCATAATGGCCGGATTACCTACCAAAACAACTAATTTTCTGGCCCTGGTTACCGCCGTATAAAGAAGATTCCTGCGCACGAGGCCTCCGGGTACGCCGAAAAGCGAAATGACCACAGCGGGGAATTCAGTCCCCTGGCTTTTATGTACCGTAATGGCAAAAGCATGCTCTAAATTGTCCAGCCTGTCAAACTTGTACTCACAAATTCTGTTATCATCGAAACAAACCGTTATGATTTCGGCCTTAAAATCTATGTCCATAATTATCCCCAGGTCACCGTTGAAAACTCCTACACCCTCGCATACTGCTCCATTTCCATCGGTTAATGTCCATGGGAGGGTATAGTCATTGCGAACCTGCATGACCCTGTCTCCCAAACGAAATATCGTATTGCCGACGATCTTTTGGGGCTTGTCCTCTCTTTCCGGGTTAAATGCCTCCTGCAGAATACTATTAAGGTTCCGTACCCCGGTATCTCCCTTCCTCATCGGTGTAAGCACCTGAATATCTTTAACAGGGTCAAACCCGAATCTATCAGTTATATGCCGGGTACAAAGATGAGTAATACAATCGGTAACATCCTTGCTATTCAGCTTTGGTATAAAGAAAAAGTCGCTTTCTTCCTCGTTTACTGACGGCATATTGCCCCGGTTTATCAGGTGAGCATTGGTAGTAATCCTGCTCTCCTCTGTCTGCCGAAATATTGTTTCCAGCTTGACAACCGGGACAGACCCACTTTCTATAACATCTGAAAGTACATTTCCCGGGCCTACCGACGGCAATTGATCGGCATCACCCACCAGAATCAGGCCTGCTCCCGGAGGAAATGCTTTAAGCAAAGCCTCCATCATAATTATGTCTATCATTGAAGCTTCATCAATTATCATTACATCTGCCAAAAGGAGATTATCCTCATTTTTCATAAAGTACGGCTTTTCATTGTCTTCGATGCTGTACCCCACTTCAAGAAGCCTGTGAATGGTCTTTGCCTCATATCCCGAGGTCTCGCCGACACGTTTTGCCGCCCTTCCCGTCGGAGCTGCCAAAACTACCGAAAGTCCTTTACTTTCAAATATCTGAATTAGAGTTTTTATAATAGTAGTTTTTCCTGTTCCAGGTCCCCCGGTAATAACACATAGTCGTTGGGACAGAGCACATTTGATAGCCTCTTTTTGGATGTCGTCCAGGTATAAATTTTGATCTCTTTCATACTCCTTAAGAAGAATCCCGCAATCTTTGACCCAGTTTTCATCCCTTTCTTTATTTATGCCGGAAAGCTTTCTTGCGCAGTATCGTTCTGCTTCAATCATCTCTTCGGTATATACTCTGTCAGGGAATTGTCTTTCGATAAATATTAGTCCTTCCAGCGACAGAGCGTCAAAAGCATTCCCGATCAGATCTTCGGTAACCCCGGTAAGCCTGACACAAAGCTTAATAAGTTCCTCTTTTGGCGAATAAGTATGCCCTTTCCTAATTTGAGCCGACAACAGGTATAATATAGCACTTTTCAATCTTTCTAAAGAATTGGGTTCAAACCCCAGTAATAAAGCAATCCTGTCACAGATTGGAAATTCCATGCCTATATCTGTTTCTGCTAATCTATACGGATTTCTCCGAACCTCTTCTTCGGCATGGCTGCCAAACTTGTTCCATATTTTTGCCGCAATTTCGGAGGATACGCCGTATTTCTGCATCAGCATAATAATGTTTCTCATATTCTCATGCTCAAGAAATGCCTGTCCGAACAGAAGGGCTTTTTGAGGAGTAATGCCTTTAACTTCAGCTAGCCGGCAGGGTTCAAGCTGAAAAATCTCAAATGTTTTTTCCTTGAATTTATCGACTATACTTTTTGCGGTTGCCTTTCCCAAACCCTTTATAAAGCCGCTTGAAAGGTACTGTACCATCTCTTCTTCCCGGGTAGGGACATTTCTCTCGCATTGCTCAACTTTAAACTGTTTGCCATATTCGGGATGGCTGACAAATTCGCCGGTGGCAATCACATTTTCACCGGTTATTAACATAGGCATGATACCCACCATAGTAATATGCCTATCCTCATCGGTCAGTAAATCGCACACGGTATAACCGTTTTTTGTGTTGGTATAGCGAATAAAACTTATCGTTCCTCTGATCTTTTCCACGCTTTCCCCTATTTCAGATCGGTATTTTCTCTCTCTGTTATCATACAATATGATATTTGCTCGGGCAACACTTCTATTGGATACATCTTTTTTAATTTCTCCAGCATCCGCATAAGTTCTTCGTCCCGATAGGAAACCAATAGATAGATTTTTCCGTCTGTCATTAGCTTTCGGAGAATATTCTCATAAAAAATTTGCCCGACGATGCCTTCAAGTTTTGAGCTAAAATTTGGTGGTAAATATAATATGAGCTTAATCCCCTTGTCTGTAAATGTGGACTTATATATGCAAAATAGGTATAATATTGTATGTATTGCACCAAGAAAAGCGAATATCGACAGAATAGTCAGAATAAATACTTCCACAAGCTGCTCCCTAAGTATAAAGGATCTTTCATCCTTTAAAACCATAAATATTATTTAAACCATATTATGCTTAAAAAACATAGTGTGTTACCTGGAGGAGTCATATGTATAAGCTTTCGCTCGAAGAAGTAAAAGCTGGTATGAAGCTTGCAAAAGATGTTGTTCTTGAGGATGGGCGATTCTTGCTGCTTAAAGGATTTACCATAAAACCTCGCTATATCGCGAAGCTTAAAGCTTACAATGTACCTTTTATTTATGTCGATGAAGGTATTATCGAACTTGAGGAAATAAGTGAAGAACGTGTTTATGAGGATGCATTCACCAATATTAAAAGTATTATGGAAAGCATTCGGTACGATGAAAAAGTTGATATCGTTCAGTTGAAAGAAACAGTAAACGATATGGTACAGCACATCCTGAATGACGACATGATTTTTATGACCCTCACAGGAATTAGAGATATAGACAATTATACATTCCTGCATTCGGTAGATGTATGCATATACTCGGTCGTTACGGCAAAAGCCCTGAATATGGATCATAGTGATATTTATGATCTGGCCATGGCGGCAATCTTGCATGATGTAGGCAAATGCAAGGTGCCTCTTTCTATTCTCAATAAGCCGGGAAAGCTTACCGAAGAAGAATTTGAGGTAATGAAGCGACACGCGATAAACGGATTGGAAATAGCAAGCCAGTTGCCGGGACTCAGCGAAAAAATTGCACGGGTCATCTGTCAGCATCATGAAAAATGGGATGGTTCTGGTTATCCTTTAGGACTTAAATCCTATGATATTGAATTACATGCCCGAATAATCAGCATATCGGATGTTTATGATGCCCTGACCGCTAACCGGGTATACAGAAAAAGATTCATGCCCCATGAAGCGGCCGAGTATCTGATGGCAAATAATGAATCTCAGTTCGATCCTAAAATCATGAAATGTTTTATTAATAGTATTGCAATCTATCCGAAGGATATTGTGGTTCTTCTTAACACAGGAGAGGTTGCCCGTGTTTTACCGTCCAAAGGCATGGCTTCCATGCGTCCCAAGGTATCCGTAATTACCAGAAAGGATGGCCCTCCGGTAATAGATCCCTACGAAATTGACCTTCGTAAAAATCCCACCGTATTTGTAGTTGACATAATCAGCTAATTATTTGGAATAATAAAATCCGTGGGGTTGTCAGACCATATCACCCACGGATTTATTTTACTTAATGCCAATTCTACAATCCCGCTTCTTTCCTTAGAATATCCGCCTTATTGGTTCTTTCCCAAGTAAAGTCAGGATCATTCCTTCCAAAATGGCCATAGGCTGCAGTTTTTCTAAATATAGGCCTCCTTAAATCCAGCATTTCTATCATAGCCGCCGGTCTTAAGTCAAAGTTTTTAGAGACTAATTCGGATATTTTTTCATCCGGTACTTTTCCTGTTCCAAAAGTATCGATGAGGATTGAAACCGGACTGGCAACACCTATGGCATAGGCCAGCTGCACCTCTGCACGGCTTGCAATGCCAGCCGCAACTATGTTTTTAGCCACATACCTTGCGGCATAAGCCGCAGTGCGATCCACCTTAGTCGGGTCTTTGCCGGAAAATGCTCCGCCTCCGTGTCTGCCCATTCCTCCATAGGTATCCACAATTATTTTTCTGCCCGTCAGGCCTGAATCCCCTTTAGGTCCGCCAATAACAAATCTGCCTGTAGGATTGATGAAAAATTTCGTCTCCTTGTCCAGAAACTTTTCCGGAATTACAGGTTTGATAACGTGCTCGATAATATCTTTTTCGATTTGATCATGATCAACCTTTTCACTATGTTGGGTTGAAATCACTACCGTATCGATACGGACAGGCTTGTCCCCATCATATTCAACAGTAACCTGGCTTTTCCCGTCAGGTCTCAAATAATCAAGAATACATTTTTTTCTAACCTCGGTAAGTCTTCCGGTCAGTTTGTGAGCAATGTATATGGGCATTGGCATCAGCTCAGGGGTTTCATCGCAGGCATAGCCAAACATCATACCTTGATCCCCTGCTCCTATGGCTTGTAAGTCGGCAGCCATAATTTTCTTTTTGCTTTCAAGAGCCTCGTTAACACCCATGGCAATGTCACCGGACTGCTCATCAATTGAGGTTAAGACGGCGCAGGTTTCACAATCGAATCCATACTCCGCCTTATCGTATCCAATATCCTTGATGGTTTCCCGCACGACCTTAGGAATGTCGGCATAACAGCTTGTCGTAATCTCACCCATAACCAGCACCATCCCTGTGGTAACCGCTGTTTCACATGCGACACGGGCATAGGGATCTTGTGCTATAATAGCATCCAGTACAGCATCCGATATATTATCGCAGATTTTATCAGGATGCCCTTCGGTAACCGATTCGGATGTAAATAATCTTTTTGCACACATAGTTTTTCTCCTCTAAATAATAAATATAAATAGATTTAGCGCGACCCGTTTGCAATAAATAATAGTATTTAATGATTCATAAAAAAAATGTATAAAAAAATCTCTTCAAATGAAGAGACAATATGTTTAACGCTCCTCATCTGTCAGGAAAAAATCCTGCGGGAATTGGCACCATGGCTTAACAGCCGGTTGCCGGGTTTCATCGGGCCCAGTCCCTCTACCTCTCTTGATAAGGTCAATATTTGCTAAAAAAATCATAGCATACAAAGATTTAAACGTCAAGGACGTTGACAAAATGTTAATTTTGTAAATATAATTGAGGAAAGTAAAATAACAGCAGAAGGGAGTTAATGGAATGAATAAGATGAAAGAAACCGCAATAGACAGCTTCCAATACGCTGTATCAGAGCTTTTGGTTCATAATAGGAGCATTTT
This sequence comes from Acetivibrionales bacterium, assembly GCA_050945655.1. Taxonomy (GTDB): domain Bacteria; phylum Bacillota; class Clostridia; order DSM-8532; family DSM-8532; genus DTU059. The sequence continues at coordinate 30,293 of JBMNTI010000005.1, forward strand.
GGACGAAATGTCGAAACTTGAGGATTCAAATGCACGTATTAACAGAACCATTAGTAAAGCTGTCACCCAATGCGGTTGCATAAAAATAAATGCCTGTAAGCAGGATTACCCTGAAGACGTTGATTATGCAAAGATTAAGGATTTTTTAAGCTCTCATCTGGAAGGAAAATTATGCCCTAATTGCCGCGATATCCTGGAAAAGGATATGGGAAGGCACCTTTTTTATCTCACTACATTATGCAATACTCTGGACCTTAATTTATACGACATTATTCTGAAAGAATATGAGCGGCTCCGCTTGTTTGGAAAATATAATTTACGATAAGGCTGCAAAAAGAGCTTGTTCTACTGTTGAGACAATAATTATTTCCATTTCAATATCGCAACCCGGAACATTGCTCTTGTTAAGTTTAGGCACGATACACCTTTTAAAACCCAAACGGCAGCTCTCTATGATCCTTTTATCCATTTGATTTACAGACCTTACTTCACCGGTTAAGCCTACTTCGCCGAAAAATACGGTAGAGGGATTTATTGCTTTGTTCCTGAAGCTTGATGCAATTGCCGCTACAACACCTAAATCAGCAGCGGGTTCATCGGCCTTAAAGCCACCTGCTACATTAAGGTAAGCGTCAAACGCGTTAAGCTGCATGCCGACTTTTTTCTCGAGTACAGCCATGAGCATTGCCAACCGGTTATAGTCCATGCCGGTAGCCTGCCTTCTTGGCATTCCGAAGCTGGTAGGACATACCAAAGCCTGAACCTCGACAAGCATTGGTCGGGAACCTTCCATGAGGCCAACAACAACCGAGCCCGGCTGATCGGTACTTCTGCCCTCCAGCATAAGAGAGGATGGATTAGTTACATCGGCCAGACCTTTCGATGTCATTTCGAAAACCCCAATCTCGTTTGTAGACCCAAACCGGTTTTTTACCGCTCTTAAAATTCTGAATTCCAGATGGCGTTCACCTTCGAAATACAAAACCGTATCAACCATATGCTCCAGGACACGGGGGCCGGCAATGGCTCCCTCTTTTGTCACATGACCGACTACAAAAACAGTGATACTGTTTTTCTTTGCAATGCGAAGAAGTTTTGCCGTCACATCCCTGACCTGGCTCACACTGCCGGGAGCGGATGACAGGTTCTCGCTGTAAATAGTCTGAATCGAATCTATGACAACAAAATCCGGCTTTTCTTTTTTGATAATACCTTCTATTTTTTCATATGAGGTTTCGGAAACCATGAAAATGGAGCTGCTTACAGCATTCAGTCTGTTCGCCCTGAGTTTTATCTGCTCTACCGATTCTTCTCCCGATACATAAAGAACTCGTCTATGTCTTGCGATTCCGGCACATACTTGAAGAATGAGGGTAGATTTACCAATACCCGGCTCTCCCCCAATCAATATAAGGGATGCAGGTACAACGCCGCCTCCGAGAACTCTATCCAACTCAACACTTTCAGTCTTAATTCTTGGAGTCGCAGATATCTCAATTTCGGAGAGCGGTGTAATCTGAGGCAACTCCAAATCAAGGATCCCAAATTGCTGATGTCTGTCCTCAAAGACCTCTTCAATAAGAGTATTCCATTTTAAGCAGGAAGGACATTTTCCCATCCAGCCGCTGCTCTCATACCCACACTCGCTGCAAACATATTTGCTACGAAACCTGGCCATTTTTGCCTCACTTATACATCATTGTGTTATTCTTCTCCATTTTACACCCTGGGGTGTATCCTGAAGTTCTATACCCATTTCCTTCAGCTTATCGCGGATTTCATCCGAAAGCTTCCAATCCTTTTCCTTTCGGGCTTGTTGCCTTTCTTCAATAAGACGCTCTATCCCGGCATCCAGTTCCGGTTTCTCTTCACTCTTTTTTCCGGCGTCCTTAATTCCAAGACCAAATATGGCATCCATCTTTAAAAGCAACTCATATATATCCTTTGACTTTTCCGCGTATCTGACCAGATTCCAGGCGATGCCCAGCGCTTTTGGAATGTTTAAATCATCATTTATTGCATCCTCGAAGTCATTCAGGAAGGATTTTAGTACTTCGTCCTGAATATTTGAAGCCCCTTCTTTGTGTAATAAAGCTCCTTCAATGAATCGTTCGTAGGACACCTGAGAAGATTGCATCACGTCCCATGTAAAATTCAGTTTGTTTCTGTAATGAGCATTCAAACACATATACCTGAAAGCCAAAGGATTATATCCTCTTTCTTTCAAATCTGCAACAGTGTATGTGTTGCCGAGACTTTTTGACATCTTTCCGTTATTGACCATCATGAATTCACCATGCAGCCAGTACTTAACCGCTGGCTTCCCTAAAAGTGCTTCTGATTGGGCAATCTCGTTCTCGTGATGTATTGGAATATGGTCTACACCTCCGGTGTGAATATCAAACTGATCTCCCAGATACTTTCTTCCCATAGCCGAGCATTCTATGTGCCACCCAGGATAACCCATTCCCCACGGGCTTTCCCATTGCATAATATGTTCCTTTGGCGCCTTTTTCCACAGGGCAAAGTCTGCCGGGTGCCGTTTTTCATCGTTTACCTCTACTCTGGCTCCGGCTATCTGTTCCTCCAGATTGAGGCGTGAAAGCTTTCCGTAGCCTTCAAACTTTGATATGTCAAAATATATGCCGTCGCTGGTCTCGTAGGCATATCCTTTATTCAAAAGCTCTTCCACAAAACTTATCATTTCCTTGATATGATCTGTGGCTTTCGGAATTACTTCAGGCCTTTCTATATTTAGAGCGGCAATATCCTTCATAAATGCTTCCGTGTAGTATTCGGCAATCTCCCAGGGAGATTTCTGCTGTTCTCTCGCTCCTTTAATCATCTTGTCCTCGCCCTCATCCTCATCGGATACAAGGTGGCCCACATCAGTTATGTTCATTGCGTTTAAGAGCTTGTAACCATTATATTTAAGCGTCCTTCTGAGTATATCCATAAACACATAAGTCCTTAAATTACCGATATGCGCATAATTATAAACGGTAGGACCACAGGAATACATGGTTACCTTGTCGCCCTTAATGGGAACAAATTCTTCCTTCTGTCTTGTCAGCGTATTGTAAAGCCTCATATATTTCACTCCTCGTTTTGCTTCGCTTCTGCATTTTCCTCATCCGCACATTCCATATCAAGGTTAAGACTTTTCTCTATATCTTTAAAATACCCTTCATAATCTGCAAGCCTTCCTTTAAGCTTCTCAATTTCCATTCGCATTTTGCAGAACTCTTGGGATACAGGATCCGGAATATGTATCTGATCAAGTTCGAAACTTTGCCGTATTCTTTCTCCTGCGCGTTTTATAGTCCTTCCCGGAACACCAACTACCGTGGTGTCGGCCTCAACCTCGCTTAAAACAACAGCATTGGCACCTATTTTAGCATTATCGCCTATTTTCATCGGCCCCAATATTTTTGCCCCTGCACTTATTAATACATGGTTGCCTATTGTGGGATGGCGTTTTCCTTTATCCTTACCTGTACCCCCAAGGGTGACACCGTGGTAGATCGTACAGTAGTCGCCTATTTCGGCGGTCTCACCAATTACTATTCCCATACCGTGATCCATAAAAAGACACTTACCGATTTTTGCTCCCGGATGTATTTCGATACCTGTTTTATGCCGAGCCCACTGAGAAATGCCACGGGCAATAAAATACAAGCCCTTCTTGTGTAACCAGTGGGCTACTCTATGCATACGCAAAGCCTTATATCCGGGATATTGAAAAACAACCTGCCAAACGCTTCTGGCAGCAGGATCTCTTTCCGCTATTGATTTTGCTTCCTCATACCATTTAAACATAAGTTTCTCCATATAAAAAAGAAAGTTCTATTCCATTATATCGGGTTTATAGAATTTCGTCATCTCTCTGTTGAAGCTTACGGCTTGCAACAATCTGCAAAAACAAATATATATTTCCAAGCCGTCGGAATCTTTGATTCCCGAAAACAGGTAATGTCATTGATAATAATAATACATCTGCAAACCCTATACAAGCAAAACCTCTGCTTTCCAATATTATATACCGTTTTGCCTATCCAAAACTAAAAGCGGTATCAAAAAAAATACAAAAAAATAATCTTATTTTGTAACCTATTCTTTTTTTAACTCGTCAAACAAAATAAAAGCATAATCGCAAAGGAGGATTTAACATCTATGTTAAAAGGCACAGCCAACAAAAAATTAAAATCTTCACTACCATTAATTCTAATTTTCATGCTCATGTTTTTGATGTTTCCTACTATTGGAGCGTCGGCAGCGCAGGGTCTCGATATTTACACTACATATCCAAGCATAGCGGCAAAGCCGGGTGAAAATATCGAAACCGGCATTACAATTTCCAATGCTGCAGGCACCGGTTTATTGGTGAACCTTAATATTGTATCGCTGCCTGAAAATTGGGAAGCCTTTATTGAGGGCGGCGGAAAAATCATTGACAAGATTTATATTGTAAATGATGATAACGAAATTTTTTATTTGACTGTCAAAATCCCTAATGATGTCCAGGAAGGCAGGTATACGGTAGTTTTAGATGCTTCATCAGGAAGTTACAGTAACAGGTTGAATCTTGAGTATGTTATAAAAAAAGACATTGATAACAAAGGGCAGCTTCAAACCAATTATACCGAATTAAAAGGCTCCAGTGATGCAACTTTTGATTATGAAATCAAACTCACCAATAACAAAAACGAGTCTCAGACATATAGCCTCGGAGCAGATGTCGGAAGAGGCTGGCAGGTAAATTTTTCGGAACAATACGGCAGTAAGCAGATAGCCAGTATCCCGATCGAGCCGAATAAAACCACCACGCTGAAGGTATCGGTGGTACCTCCGGCAAATGTCGAAGCCGGAGAATATACAATTCCGATTGCTGCAACTTCATCAAGCGAATCTCTTACAGCCGAGCTCAAAGTAATCATTACAGGAAGTTATGCCATGGAAGTGACAACTCCTACAGGCAGACTTAATGCTGAGACGACAGCAGGGAAACGCACACCTATAGATATTCTGTTACAGAATACCGGAAGCTCTGAACTGCGGGATATCAAGTTTACATCCTGGAAACCAAATGGATGGGATGTCGAATTTGAGGATGACTCAATAGGATCTATTGCCGCAGGTGAATCGGCTACTGTTAAGGCTTATATCATATCTGATGAAAAAGCAATTGCCGGGGACTATGTTGTAAGCATTTATGCAAATTCCCCTGAAGTATCAGATTCGGCTGAATTCAGAGTTATGGTAAAGACCTCAACAATCTGGGGGCTGGTAGGAGCAGGGTTGATTATTCTTCTGGTCGCAGGTTTATACTGGGTATTCAACACTTACGGGAGACGATGAAAATGAATGATAAGAAGATAGTAATCAAAACCCAGGGCCTTACAAAAAAATATAAGGATTTGACTGCCGTAAAGAGTCTTGATTTAGAAATATACGAGGGTGAGATTTTTGGTCTTTTAGGTCCGAATGGCGCGGGTAAAACAACTACAATACTTATGCTCCTGGGAATGACCGAACCTACCGAGGGGTTTGCACAAATCAATGGACTTGATACAATAAAAGAGACTATTAAGGTTAAAGAAACCGTAGGCTACCTTCCCGACCACGTAGGGTTTTATGAAGATATGACAGGCAGAGAAAACCTTAGATTTACCGGCCGCCTGAACGGTTTAGGAAAAGAAATCGAAGATAGAATTGACAACCTGCTTGAAAGAGTCACACTTGCCAATGTCGGCGATAAGAAAGTCGGTACATACTCAAGAGGTATGAAGCAAAGACTAGGTATAGCGGATACATTAATAAAAGACCCGAAAGTAATTATTCTTGACGAACCTACTCTTGGCCTTGACCCCGACGGCATAAATGACATGCTTGGCCTTATCGTTGAGCTTGCCCGCAAGGATAAAAGAACGGTACTGATATCGTCCCACCTTTTGCATCAGGTCCAAAAAATATGTGACAGAGTCGGAATCTTTGTAGACGGGGAACTCTTAGCCATGGGACATATCGAAACATTGGGCGAAAAGGTTTTCAAGGATCAGGATCTAACTCTTGAATTAAATGTTTCTCCTGTCGACGGCGAACTGATTTCGCTGATAAAATCCATTAACGATGGAGTAAGAACACGTAACGAAGAAAATAAAATTTATGTGGAATCAAAGGAAGATATTAGAAAGGAACTAATTAAAGCTTTAAGTGACAACGATTATAAGCTCTTGTTCCTAAAGCAGAGCGGTAGAGATCTGGACGACATTTACAGCCGGTATTTTGCTGCAAAGGAAGGGGTGAAGAAATGAAGTCAAAATGTTTGTGGGTATTATTTAAAAAGGAACTTGCAGACCATCTGAGGAGTAAAAGATTCCTTATAATCTTGGTTCTTGTCGCAATTACGGGCTTCTCCAGCATATACGCTGCTGCAACCGGCATAAGGGCTGCTGTAGAACAGGAGGGAAATTCATTTGTGTTTTTAAGGCTATTTACTACCTCCGGGAACTCAATACCTTCCTTTATCTCATTTATGTCCTTTTTAGGGCCGCTGGTTGGTTTAGCTCTTGGGTTTGATGCAATAAACGGGGAAGTAAACCGGGGATCCTTAAGCAGGCTGCTTGCGCAGCCCATCCCTAGAGACACCGTAATAAACGGGAAATTTCTTGCAGGAGTATCTATAATCACCTTAATGGTGCTTGCTATGGGTCTGGCCGTAGGAGGGCTCGGGATAATTATGATCGGCATTCCTCCGACCTCAGATGAGATTCTGCGAATAACGGTAGTTTTAATTTTTACAATATTTTATATATCCCTTTGGCTTGCAATATCTCAGTTCTTTTCTCTACTGTTACGGCAGACTGCGACTTCTGCCCTTGCATGCATAGCAATATGGCTGTTTCTTTCGATATTTGTAGGACTTTTATCGGGGGTCATAGCAGACACTCTTTTTCCTCCCGACAAAGCCGAAACTGTTGAAGCCTTATTCAAAAACAGCCAAACTGAACTCATGATAAACAGAATATCACCATCCACTATTTACAATGAAGCTGTAATAACCATTCTCAATCCGGGTGTGAGGACTATAGGATTAATAACTCAGGATCAGTTGATAGGTGCCATCCCCGGGGTTTTACCCTTTTCCCAGAGCTTGCTATTGATATGGCCGCATCTTGTAAGCTTACTGGCCGTAACAATGATTTGCTTTGCCATATCCTATGTGTTTTTTATGAGGCAGGAAATCAGGGGTTGAGGAAAGCAATAGAATCCGGATAAATAAATATTAACTAACATGGTAATAAGCCTGCCGCCTCAATTGCCGGAGGCAGGCAGGCTGATACACAAGTATGATGAATTATGGAAAGTCTAAACAGAAATACAACCGAAAATAAGTCATATAAAGAAGAACAGCTGGAATACCTGATGCTCAGGTTTGGAAAAAAGGTATATAAATTGGCTTACTATTATTTAAGGGATAAGCAGCAAGCTGAGGATATCTGTCAGGAAGTTTTCTTAAGAGTATATACAAAATTAGATAAATTCAGGCAGGAAAGCAGCTATTATACATGGATATACAGAATAACCGTGAATCTGTGCAGAGATTATGTTAAATCAGCGGCGTTCAGAAAAATTGTTACGGTTGGTATTGCAAAGGATTTTCGCAAATCCTGCCGTGAGAGCAATAAGCTTTTTGAAGAAGCAGAAGGCGGAGAGGTTTTCAGCCTTGTGATGGATCTTCCTAAAAAATACAGAGTGCCAATATGTCTGTATTATATTGATGATTTATCAATATCAGAAATCGCAGGCATACTTAAAATAAGCCCGAGTAACGTAAAAATACGATTGCACAGAGGAAGGGAAAAGCTTAAAACATTATTATCCGGGAGTACTATAAATGAATGAAATAAGTAATTTGGAAGATAAACTTAAAAAAGAATCAAATCGGTTTTTCGCCGGTTTCGACTATAAAAAATTAAGCCGTGCCGTCTTCCTCAAAATCAAAGATCATGATGAGAAGAGCGGAAAGAAGTTTGCCATACCCAAAATGGGTTTTAATTATAGGATTGCAGCAAGAGTCTCAGCCATTCTGGCATGCTTTGTTCTGCTTATCACCTCTGTAATCTTTTTAAGAGGAACAATATATAAGAATGAAAAAAATGAGATGATTGGAAAACCGATTTCTCAGCAAAAGATTGATCTTAATGATACAGACTATAAAGAAAAATGGGTTACTTTTTTTAAGATAAATAAACCGGACAAGGTTCGTCAGGGCAATTTGCTTGCCGTATTATGGGAAACCGGCAGAAATGGCGATTATCAAATGGCTTACAGTAGTATGTTCGAGAACAGCAGTATACCGGAACCTGTCAGAACAATTGCTTTTAATAATGAACAACCGTCTATAATAATTCTATCTACGACGAATACCGACAAACAGTATATCCATTACAGAGTGGTAGGATATTCGGGCAGCAGGATTATCGCATTCATGGAACAAAACTATGTTACCTGCGGCGAAATAGCTGTAATAGACGGTGTAATAAAAGAAACCCGTCTTGTTCCAGGTTTAATTTTTAATAAAAAGCACCAGAGCGATTTGCACCAAATGGTTACTTATTATATACCTTACCAGGTAAATGAGTCGGGAGACATCCATACACCGGTAGAGAATCTTAAAATAAACAAGGGTGATTTTATCGCCGTCTTAGGCAATGAAAATACACCCGTTGAAACATTGAATTCAAACCTTCTTATTGATTGGGAGCAAGGAAGCGAGCTTCTTAATAACAATATAAACACCAAATTCTTTAAGACTGAAAATACAGGCCAGGAAGATATATACATCAAGCCGTCTAACGAAGGGGGCAAGGGTAAGATAATCTCTATTCTAGTTCAATAGAGCCGGACCTTTCATTCAGATTAGTACGTCAGACTGCGAGAAAGCCATAGTTTCCACGCCAGACTATGCGAAAACTTTTTTAACATGCAGGTTATAATATTTGATTATGCAATTGTAAATAAGCGGCATGGTTGCTGCGATTTAAAGCGAAGCAAGGATTGCGTAGCGAGCGCGACTGGAAACCGGATGTTGGAGATGGAGCGCTAAATCGCAGCAATCTACAGCCGCTAAACTTGCATAGATTTAATATTATTGATAGTTTTCGCACAGTCTGACGCAGTATGTCTTAATTATCAAGAAGCTGTTGATGATCTTTTTTACCTATTATATTTCTTTGGTTCTTTCGCCTGGAACGGCCATAGCAGCTCCGACAGCAGTGGCAAACTCGGCATGATCAGGAATATGAAAAACAGTTCCGAACAAAGATGTTAATCCGTCAAATATCATCCTTCCCTGAGGTACATTAGTCAAGTTGCCAGTCATCACCACGTCGTTTACCTTTTCGTTCCTTGATGCAAAAACTGCCATCATTCCGATTGTCTGAAACACCAAGTTTATTATTCCCAACGCAATATCGGCTTTTGTTGCAAGATCGATTATTTTTCCAAAATTCGAAGCAGTAGTATCATTGGGCAAGCCATTTACTTTGTCATGAGATATGTCGCCTATTGACAAGTCAATATGCTTTAAATCCCCATCCTTCGCCATATCAACGATATCACTGAAATTTCTTATGTTAAGCATGCGGTTTGAAAGACCCAAAAGAGTCCCTCCACCTACGCCTGTGCCTCCGATATGATAAGCCTTATCCTTATCGGACATTACATAAGCAGTACCCGTGCCCATACTTACTATTATTGCTCTGTCTAACTTACTCAGGAACAAGCCTCCCAGCCCGATAGCCATAAATTCATTGACTTTATGGGTGGGAATGCCAAAAATCTTCTCATTGATGAATGTCGACCCTACACCGGTTACCATGATTCTATCTATCTGTGAAAGCTCTAGCTTATTTTCACTTAAGAATCTCCCAAAAGCACCATATATGGATGCAACCGGATCATTTGCCTTAACCAGCAAAGGGCTGAACAGTTGTTTTCGGTCATACCCAACAATCTTTGTAGTACTTCCTCCAACGTCAATGCCGACAATTTTACTCACAATAATTCATCTCCGAACTACACATTTTTGGTTTTGCTATAGCGAAAATAGGCCGCAGCAACAGGCATGGTTATTATACCGCTTATTATTCCTTCAGCTATTGCGTTAGTAGTAAACACTGACACCAGAATTACTCCAAACGGTATCCCTGCTTTTTCGACCAATTCCTTTGCATATATTAGATAAAGCATCAGAAATACCAATGCGGTATTCGTAAGGCTGCCCACCATGCCTCCAACAAAAGTTCCGATTGTATCTTTTAGTGACTGCTTCTTAATGAGCTTAGATATACCAAAATAAGCATAATATGCGAATATACCTATAAAAATTCTTGGAACGACTGAAATAAGCGGATTCATAAAGAATGGATCCAGAATTGTAATCGGTCTTGTGAGAGCATGGATCCAGCCAACAATACCCAATGCAGTTCCCATAATTAAACCGGCTGCCGGTCCCAATACGACGCCGGTAATAATAGTTGGAATATGAATAATTGTAGCGCTTATTGTTCCTACCGGAATCATACCTAACGGTGTCATGTCAAGAATGATGGTGATCGCCAACATCAAACCAAGAAAAGTTAAGCTTCTCGGGCTCTTAAATAGTGTTTTCATTTTTTCCCTCCGTTCTCATTCCCTAAAGGGATATGATTCGAAATCATTTTAGTAATACTCTGTCCGGTTAAAAAATACCGGCACCATAAATATAGCATAATACCGTTACTTTATACAATAAGATATGGTGACTGAAAATACACTTTTTCATTGTTTATTTTTGTTAATATTATTAGTATTCCCATCTTAACAGTTAATTGTCGGCCATGAAACATATCAATATCATAAAATTATGCACTTTAGCTAATATAGCCATTTTTTGCTGTATTAAATGTATTAACTTGTCGAAATCTATGATAAAATATAGTTAAAAAATCAAGGGTGATTATTTTGCATCATGTATTTATTATTAACCCTGTAGCCGGAAAAGGCCGTGCCGTCCACATGATTGAGCCCATAGAATCCCGGTTTAAAGATTTTATCCAATCATTTGATATTTCTGTGGCAGAAGCTCCCGGACATGCAATGAAAATTGCAAAAGAGGCGGCTTCCTGTGGGGATCAGGTTCGCATTTATTCGGTAGGCGGAGACGGCAC